>NZ_JAQMTJ010000034.1:0-16445 GCF_028330815.1 Dolichospermum lemmermannii CS-548 | reverse complement strand
TTTAGTTTGTGTGACAGTTGCCTGTTGCTTTCTGAGTTCGAGGATTGATGGTGTGGTAGTTTGGCTGAAGGGGATGGGTTTAAGTTCATTAGCTTTTAGGGCTAAACCTCCCAGTAATAGCGGAAAACCATAGAAAAATCCCACTAGATTGAGGGTAGCGTTATCCATGAAGTAGGCAACAAAACCTGTGATGGTGAGTATACTACCTACTGTTAAACCAAGTGTTCCCAAAGAAATTCTGCCGAGCATAATTTAAGCTTAGTATAATTTATTTTCATCTTTTATTATCATCGCTGATTGGTGGCAGATTGGGAAAGGGATATGGAGATTTTTCCTTTTTGCGTTAACTTTAGATTTGAAGTGTTTCAAAACTGGACGCAAAAAAATGGATATTCAGACAGTTAAAGACCGAATTAGCACTGTTCAAGGTAAACGTGAGCGGTTGCTGAGTTTATTAGAACAACCCAATTTAGGAACTTTAAGGGTTGATGTCAATCAAGCTTTGGAAGAATTAGATGATTTAATTGATGAATTAAAACGGACTATTCACGAAGCAAGAAATAATTAACCTAAGTTGTTAGTTATCTAAAATTTAGGCAGGAGAAAAGGTAATTGATAATTGTCAATTGCCTTTTGCCTGATCTAATTTGTACTTTTTTAATTATTAATGATGTTGGGTTGACCAGGGTCAACCCAATTACATCAAGTCTGGCTGACATAAAAACATCCTCAAAGCCAGACACAGACTGACTTTTAAATTCTCCGACAGGTCTAATATTTCTTCTGGAAATGAAGAATACCTATGTCTGTTCCCTAACTCTCTGACTAAGGCAATGAGTTCCTTTGTCGGAATATCTTTTTTGCAAACTTTATCAAAGTTATGCCTATCTTTGTTTTGTCCAAAAGATACTTCATCTACAGAGGAATAAGCTAGAATTTGAGTATTTGGAGATATAGCTTTAATGTAATGAGATGCTGACCAACCATCCATAATTGGCATTTGTAAATCGAGAATGATCACATCAGGTTGATAGCACTGAACTATTTCTATAGCTTCTTGACCATTACTAGCTAAACCAACAACCTGGATATTTTCTTGAACAGAAAAAACTAATTGTAGGCTTAAACGAGTGAGTTCATGATCATCAACTATGAGAACGCGCAAATTAGAAGACTCACGGGACAACATTAACATTCCAGAAAAAGAATAAATATGAATCCTTATAGTTTATGAGTACAAGTGAAATACTTCACTCTATCGTATGGATGAATTTTAGCCACTAAAAGTTAATTTTTATGCAAATTTTTCATAAAAAAACTGTTTTTTTTGCATAATACTGAGGCGACAGATTCAGCACTTATGAAACTGGCATATTATCATAGTGCATCATCTCCAAAATATGTTACTCATCACCAAATATCAAGTCCAATGTCCTCAACAATATACATTTAGTCTGATAGTTGTGTAAGTCTGAAGACTATTTAACCCACATTCCGCACTTCAATAAGTAGTATACAAAACCTACATTTATGTTAATCCTTTAATCCTGGTTATCCTGATTCAGACAGTTAAATATTAATAAAAAATGGTGCTGTACTTTCGGAGAACGCACCCTACAACATGAGCGATCGCACTTGCAGCGACACAACGATTATGCGCTGCTAATTTCAACACTTCCTCTAAGTTGAAATGAATTTCCAAAAATTCCTGTACAGAGGCTTGACATTTGGTTCTCTTTATGAGAACATAGAGCTACACAAATAAGGACACAAAGTAAAGCACATATGTTTAAACTAAAAAAATTGAAATTAATAATACATTATGAAAGTAATTGGCATCGAAAATCTAACTGAATTTAGTAAGATTCATCCAGATGCTGAAATTAGTCTTAATGTTTGGCTCCAAACTGCTCAAAAGGAAGAATGGAAACACATTATAGATGTAAGAGAAGTTTATCCACACGCAGATTTTGTACAAGGCTACACAGTTTTTAATATAGGAGGAAATAAGTTTCGGTTAATTACTAAAATTACCTATAAAGTCAAGACCATTAAGATTGAGGATGTATTAACTCATAGTGAATATAATGAAGATAAGTGGAAAAAATAACGAATATTTAGAGGGTTTCGCCTCTCAATAGTCTAATTACACTACTCAGAAGCTCATAAACATCTAGGATATGGCTTTACTATGTCCCTAGTGAAAACATTCTACCCCAAAGGGGGTTGTATATGACAAATACACTAAACAAGGAAGAATACATTAAGCTACTTTCTGAAACTGTGCCACGTATAATCGACACAGAAATAGAGCATAAGCGTCTACTAAATGAAGTAGATAAATTTATGGATTTAGGGGAAAATTTGACAGATGAACAAGCTGAAGTTTTACAGTTGCTAGTAACACTAATTGAGCAATATGAAAATAAAGTCTATCAAATGAAAGCTATAACTCCCCTAGATATATTACATGAGTTAATGTCAGTAAGACAACTCAAACAAAAGGATATTGTCGAGATTTTTGGCTCAAAAGGTATTACTTCAGAAGTAATAAATGGTAAAAGAAGTATTAGCAAAAATCAAGCCAAAGCATTGGGAGATTTTTTTCATGTATCATATTCTTTGTTTTTGTAAGCAAATGGGGATAATAGCTGACTTTCTGAATCACTTCTAATGCTTTAATTGTAGCTAAAAATTGTCAGAATCAGGATGCTCAGGATTTGAGGATGTACAGGATGTTTTTTAATATTTATCTATATTTTCAGCAATTGCGCTAATTCAAATATTCCAGAATATCAAACTCAAATACAATCCTGTTAATCCTTTAATCGGTGGAAATCCTGATTCTAAAATTTATACGCTACTTAGGGCTTTCACCTTTGCAATAGCACCTTCAATATCTGGCAATTTTTGACCATGTTTTTCGGCTGTTTCTAACCATAAGTTTCGCACAATTATCAATTCTTGTAATGTTTCTTCTAAAGTTTCACCCTGTACTAAACATCCTTTTAATGCGGGAATTTCTGCTACAAAACCGCCTTCTTTACAAGGATAAACAACTATGGGATAATTCATGATTACTCTCCTTCTGTTAATTCTAATACTCGTTTAACATAAACTGATTTTACCCGATTATTATGAACTGGAATTACTTAGAAATTGCGCTAATTTAAATATTCCACAATATCAATATCAAATACAATCCTGTTAATCTTTTAATCGGTGGATATCCTGATATGGCTTGCGCCACGCTACGCTATCAGACAGTTAAATATTAATAGAAAAAGGTGCATCATCTTGTATTAATGCACCATACAAAATTAGCGTGAGAGAACTACTTTCTTCAATGGAAGAGAAATAATCTTTCTTCCACTTGTTGCTTGTTGTTTTCTTAAATCAGCACAAATAGCAGCCAAATCATAATTAAATGACTTAGCTTGTTCATCTCTTATTTTGCGAATTTCTGCCAAAACTTCATCATTCCACATAAATTATTCTCCTAACATTTCATAAGGTGTACATATTGTTGGCAATTCATACCCTAAACTATCAGCAATCTGTGAGAGTTTTTTCTGAATATAGGGGTTAGCAATGTGCTTACAATTCCATGTTAACAGATAATCCAATCCATAGACGGTAGCTGTAGCAATGTGGACAGTATCATAAGCAGCACTGGGTGGTAAATTACTTTGTTTTTGAAATTCCTGTGCTAAATTTTGTACTGGTTCTGTGATATCAAGTAAAGGAAAGTTATTTAAAACTTCTAGTCTTTTATTTACCATTTCTGCATCACCTTTTGCTATTTCTTGCAATACCAGTGGAGAAATGTAAATAGTAAAGGAGTTTCGCTGAGTGTCCCACCAGTCTCTTGTTAATTCTGCATTAGCAGCAACTATCAAATTTTTACTAGGTCTTGCTGTTAAATAACCAATAATACTTGTTTCTATGTATATTGTTTTGGTCATATTATTCCAATGCGATTACTTTGGTAAATTTACTATACTGTATTCTGTTAATCCTTTTTGTCTGAATCAGGATGTCCAGGATTTGAGGATGTACAGGATATTTTTTTAATATTCATCTACATTTTCAGAAATTGCATTTTGTCTGAATCAGGATGCACAAGATTTGAGGATGTAGAGGATGTTTTTTTAATATTAATCTACATCCTCAGAAATTGCGGTAATTCAAATATTCCAGAATATCAATATCAAATATTATCCTGTTAATCCTTTAATCCTGGATATCCTGATTCAGGCAGTTAAATATTAATAAAAAAACGGTGCGTTACATTTCATTAACGCACCCTACGAGATGAGCGATGACAATAATATTAGTTTTTAAGATAATAATTCAGTTTGATAAATTTTAAATTTTTCAGATAATCCTAAAATATCACATTTTGCCATAGTTTTAACGAGATTTATTTCCATTTCTTTTAAATAATAATAACATTGTGGTGGTCGAAAATCTGACCATTCTTCTCTTAATTCTTCTAAAGTAATTGGCGTATCAAAACTGAATGGTTTTTTAAAGAAAATAGCAAAAGCATTTGGTGAATTTTCATAATATTTTTGAAAAGTTTCATAGTTAATACCAGCTTTATCTTTGACAATTCTCCAAAGTTTATTTGGAGACATTTCTACAACTTTCTCTACTTCCAGAACTCCCAACAATGCTTTTTCAGGAGATGTAGCATAAACAAGAATTAGATCACCTTCATTTAGATGCCGAGGTCTAACACGACGCAATTCGACCCGTTTATTACCATCAAATATCATGTTTGTATATTTATGGTGTATAGATAATAGAAGTACATTTGGAGACATAAGACTCATGTTTATATAGGCATTTGTTTTCCTACATTATATAACATTTTAAACTCTTCTGATTTTATTTTTGAAGATGATTGAACTGAAATTCTCCGTCCCAAAATTTTATTAATATCTGCCAACTTTATTGGATTTGTAAATAACTCAGTATCGCTAAATTTAACAGCCATAATATTTTTATCTAAATCATTTTTAGCAGTTTCCATAACATCTTGAAAACTATATACTCCAAGTCTTCTAAAACGTTTATGCAACTCTTTAGGCTTGCCAATTACAATTTCATCAATGTGAGAACAAGCGCGAATAGCTCCAACAATATGAGAACTGTTTTTACCAGTACGAGATTTACTGACATACCATAAAATTCTCCCGGGAGCTTGCATTGCCCTTTTTGCACAGTAGTAAACAACTTCACGTTTCAGAGCAATTTCTTCTTTTGCCCCCCATAAAATTTCACTTGCTAATTCTTTATCAAATAAATCTTTAGCCCACCATAATTGAATGGGAATAATAAAGGTAGGAATGTCAGCATTAGTAATTTTGGCTGGATAAAGCATTCTCTCAATATCTGCCATAATCTCTGGATTATGAAGCAAATCTTGATTTGCTAAAACATTTACTATTGGTAGATATTGTTCATATCCTTTACCAGATTCTTTGCACAAATTATCAAGGTAATAGGAAACATCTGCTGCGTTCTGTGAAATCGCTAAGTTAGCTCTTAACCATCCATCTTCAATCTTGAAAAATCTATCTTCTAGAAGTGAGTTTATGGTTTCATCATTCAAGAAATTTTCAGTAATTCTAGTAAATTGTCTATTTTCACTAGCAGATATTGAAAAACATTGAAAAATACAACGACGCAATATAGTTGGAGTTATATTACTATTTCTAAAGCGAAATATAGGAATTTTTAATTCTTCATTCTCTGTTCTATCATAAACTATCAAAGCAATTGGTGCTAATAATTTTTTACCGACTGTAAAACATTTGAATTGTTTTGTATTTGAGAGAAAATAGCGGATTTTTTTACTAAAATCAGTTTTTCTTTCACCTTGAGAATAGTCCAAAAATAGATCAACTATTGATTCTAATTCTCCACTTTGAACACGAGTTTCTTCTATATCAGTTCCTACTAACCGTTGTGGTTGATACTCTATTTCTCTGCGTAATTCATCCAGCTTAATAATAAAATTTATAGGGTCAATAATAATCAGATTAAATTCTTGATAAATTTCTTCCTCAATTTCTTCTAGTAACCGCTTATCTCTTGTTATAAAATAAGGAGTATTTATCTGAGAAGTAATAACTCTAGCAATTTGACGCATATCAGAAGCATCGCTAGGTTTCATATTTTCAGGAAAGAATCTCCGTAGACGCTGACAAATATTATCAAATTCTTCTTGAATACAGGGTAGTAATGTAAAGTGACTTATTGCTGTACGTAATTTTTCTCTTTTCTTACCATCTGGATTTCTATTTATTTCATTATTTATTTCATCAGTTAAACATAGTTCTATTTCTGAATCTAACCAATCAGCAATTAAAACTCTAGATTCATTGCTTTCTTCATCAATTTTTTCATTTTCCACTAAATCAAAGAAAATATTGGCATCTATAGCTACACATAGCTTAGAGTCAGTTATTTGATAAGTAAGATTAGTTAATAAATTGTCATGTCCATAATCTAACCACCATTGAGTTAATATACTACCTTTTTTACTTTTACCTGGTTTTTCATTCCGAGCTACAAATCCCAGTGCTGACCACATACCATCTAAGTTGTAGTCTCTTCTACAGCTTAACAGAATGCCATTAAGATGCTTAGTTTTAATTTTTAACTCATCAATCAATAATTTTGCTATTCCTCTGTTTCGCCAATTTGTATCAACACAAAGATGTGTTATTCTAACTCGACAATGACGACGATTAATACCATATAAAAGATATCCAACACAACCTATGTCTGAAGCAATACATCCTAAAATACGATTTTCTTTAGCTAGATCATGGAAAGCTCCGAATGGCAAAAAACCGAGAGTTTTTGCATTTGTATTTCCTAAATTAATTATAGTTTCTAGATATTCAGAATCTACACTTATTTCCTCTACTCTGAATTTAATAGAATGTTGTTCATTCATAGAATTTCATTTACTCCATATGTATGTGTTATTCAAAACCCTTGTAGAGACGCACCCCAAACGCCTCTACAAAAAACCCCTAAATCACAAAACCTCCCTACCCAAATAAACCTGCAACACCTCCGGTACTTTAATCGTCCCGTCAGCTTGCTGATAATTCTCCAAAATCGCCGCCATAGTCCTACCCACAGCCAAACCAGAACCATTTAAAGTATGCACAAACTGCGTCCCTTTTTTACCAGATTCCTTAAACCGAATATCCGCCCTTCTGGCTTGAAAATCAACACAATTAGAACAACTAGAAATCTCTCGATACTTCCCAGCAGAAGGCAACCACACCTCTAAATCATAAGTTTTTGTTGCCGAAAAACCTAAATCAGCAGTACATAAATTAATCACCCGATAAGGCAATTTTAAAGCCTGTAAAATACCCTCAGCACTTCCAACTAATTTCTCCAATTCATCAAAAGAATTTTCCGGTTTTACTAACTTCACCAACTCAACTTTATTGAATTGATGCAACCGAATTAAACCCCGCATATCCCGTCCATAACTTCCCGCTTCCCGCCGAAAACATGGCGTATATGCAGTATGATAAATTGGTAATTCTTCCCCGTTGATAATGTCCCCTCGATACAAATTAGTAACCGGAACTTCTGCGGTGGGAATTAACCATAAATCATCCTCTGCACATTTAAAACTGTCCTCTGCAAACTTGGGTAATTGTCCAGTTCCCGTTAAAGAATCAGTATTTACTAACAACGGTGGACTAACTTCAATATAGCCATTTTCAATATGTTTAGAAAGCATAAATTGAATTAACGCTCTTTCTAAACCTGCACCCGCACCTATCAAACTCACAAACCGAGTTTGGGCAATTTTTACCGCTCTTTCAAAGTTCAAAATTCCCAACTTTTCGCCGATTTCCCAATGGGGTACAATATTCGGATTTTCGAGTTTATATTCATCTCCCCATATTTTCACTTCTTGGTTATCATCTTCACTTTTACCAATGGGGGTAGAATCACTGGGAAGGTTAGGAAGTGCTAAGAGTAATTGGTGAATTTGGGCTTTTAACTCCTTTTCCTGGGGTTCTAATGAGCTTAATGTGATTTTGAGGCTGTTTCCTTCATCCTTTAAAGCCAGAATTTCTGCATCTTGAGGATTAACACCAGATTTTACCTTGTGTCCCACCAGTTTACCAATTTCATTACTCCGGGCTTGGAGTTCATTGCGTTTTACTTCCAATTCCCGTTGTTGTTGACTCAAATCTAAGATAGGCTGAATCTCGTATTTACCACTACGAGTATTCAACTTTTCTTGTACTAATTGGGGATTTTCTCTAATTTGTTTAATATCCAGCATTGGTGAATTTCGTTAAGTTTTGTCAATTATACTTGATTGAGATGATTAATCGTAGGGGTTTAACAATGCTCATAGGTGTCAACTTAAGCTACAAATAGCTTATTTGTTTAGCTTCCAAACCCGCCCGGAACTTAAGTTCCGGTCTAATAGCCAAAGTAAACTAAAGTTTACTAAAAAATTTTCGGGTTATTTAGTCATCTTTAGATGACTTTTGCTATGAGACTGGGAATTCATTCCCAGGCGGGCTATGGGTTTTACGTTAAGTTGACACCTATGAACAATGCTAAATCCTATATACTAATATCACATTTCTTATCTGCGTTCATCTGCGTTCATCTGCGTTTGATTATGATCAGTGGTAAAATTACCAAATATGGTTGATAATTAGTTCAGATACTCTTCTCCATTACCTAAGCGTTAAGGAGTTTTCAGCAATGATGACAACTCAATCAGTTATTTTAAATATCAAAAATGTTGGTTTAAGTGATGAACAATTTTATAAATTATCTCAAATTAACGAATATTATAAATTTGAACAAACTGCTAAAGATGAATTAATTATTCTCCCTCCTTCTAATCTAATTACTGGTAATAGAGAAGCAGAATTAAATGGAAATTTGATGATTTGGAATCGTCAAACTAAGCTAGGAAAAGTATTTAGTTCTTCCACTGTTTTTACTCTACCTAATGGTGGTAAACGTTCTCCTGATGTGGCTTGGATAGCTAATGAACGTTGGGAATCTTTAAGCATTACAGAAAAAGAGAAATTTGCGAAAATTTGTCCTGATTTTGTCATAGAACTGCGTTCTCGTACTGATTCTTTAAGTCAATTACAGGAGAAAATGCAGGAATATCTTAATAGTGGTTTACGTTTAGGTTGGTTAATTGATCCTCAAAATCAACAAGTAGAAATTTACCGTCAAAATCAATCTGTAGAAATAGTATCATTACCGACAAGTTTATCGGCAGAAAATGTTTTACCAGGATTTATTTTAGAACTACCTGTTTTCAAAGATTAGGATACTACAACCACTGTCAATTATGGTTTATTAATCCGATTTATTAACCACAAAGATGCTAATAAACCTGCAAAATGCGCTGATACAGTATTTGTATTTGCCTGGACTATGAGCATATCTAAACCGCTAATAATCCGAGTTGGGTCAAATAATTGAGTAGTTGCGGCTTGAGGAGATATTGACCTAGCTACCAATGTACCAACAATCGCCTGCGCTCCCAACAGGGTGACTAATATGCCGCCTAAATTTATCCATAGTCCCAAACGTAATACTTGCAGGGTTTCCGCCTTGCGGGGACGATTACTAGCATTAGGGGATTCTAGTTTTTTGCCAATTCTGGTGTAGCGATAAGCCAAGTAAATACCAACGCCCAACAGAATTATGCCACAAATTGCTAAAAATACACCAAAGCCTGTGCCTGGATTATTATTGGGGCTGTTGGCTTTTTGACTAAAAATGCCAAATAATAAGACAATTATTCCAGAGATGACACCTAATACCAACTGAATCCATAAACTAATCCAACCTGCTAGGCGAAATTGTTGGGCGATAGCCCGGATATTAGATGATGGTGTTTCGGAGTTTTGTGACATATAAAAATTAAAAATTAAAAGTTAAAAACAACTTCCGTTTGTTGTCTGTTAGCTGTTACCTGTTTCCAGAATAATTGATAATGGTTTAAGTCTACTGAAAATTTCCGACTTAAAAATTAGTTATGGATTTTACCGTTTTGCAATCTACTTTCCTGTTAACTTTCCTCTTATCAGTTGGTTTATTTTTCTTTATACGTGCTTCAACTAAAGACCGTACAGAAATGATGCGCTTGACTTCGGATCAGGACGAAAATACATTCATGACTTCATTAAAGGAGTATTTTCGCTCTCGTGCTTATCGAGTTTTAGCGGTAGACTCTGCCAAAAATCAAGTCACTTTTGAGGGATTTGTCAGCCCTAGCTGGTTTTTAGCGGTATTTTTGACTGTATTAGCTGCTGTGGGTTTAGGTTGTCTGGCGTTGGTTTTATCAATGCTTTTTCCCGATTTTGGGCAGTTTTTTCTGGGAATAATCCTATTTTCGCCTTTAAGTGGGTTATTGTATTGGAAAAAATCTGGAAGACTTGAGAAGGTGTCACTCAAGATGGAAAATATCCTGAGTGGACAAGACTTCTCAAGTATAATTACTGTGACTGCCCATAGAGATGAACTGGCTGAGTTACAAAGGGCATTACAGCTAAAGACGCTGGACACTTGATTGATTTTTGGGGATAAAAACCAGCATTCTCTACATTCATGTAGGCTTCTGACTAAAATTTTGAGTAAATCAGCAGTAGGAAGGAAAAATTCTGCTTGTGCTGTTAATCTTCCTGATGCCTGAAATGTCATAAGGAAAAATTTAAATTGGTGGACAGAGCTTGATAGTAGTCCAAATTAATGAGAGCATAAATAATTCATGCTTCATTTTTTGGATGACCTTGGCTCTGTCGCTATTCTCTTGGTGTATAAGCTGATAATAAACTGATTCATCTAACCAAATTTAGTTGATGAGAAATTAATTATGCCATGACTTGAGAGAATTCATTTAAACCCTACTGGCAAATTCAACAACAAAATTAAAAAAAGGAATTTTTGAATAACCTGGTCAAAATTACCAGTTAATTATTCACAGATTCAGAAGTCACACTTACAAGATATGATGGTCATTTGTTGTTTAGTTACTGGCAACAGCAACAGCAACAGCAACAGGTTCTTGTGCTGTTGGTGATTCTAAAGTCCTAAGACTAGGGAACAAGAAATGATTCTCTTCTACGTATTGAGCGCCAAACAGACCTTTTTCCGCCCAGAAATAACGGTCTGTTGTATGTTCATTACGTTTTACTAGTAGCAGCGCGGGTGGCAAAATACCTTCAGCTTGAATAAATTTTCTTGCTGCTGTCACAGGTTTATCTTCGCCACTTTCAATGCTGTACTGAGGAATATGCTCAAGTATGCGCCGTCCTTCCTGCCTCCGACGACTCTTCCGCTTACGTCTCCGTGCCAACCTATTGTCCTCCTGTTTCAAGCTATAGACTGTAGTTATGGCTACAAAATCCGTCGTCATTATATAAGTTCTATCTCAAAAAATCAATAGTTTTTAATGTTTTGATACAACTGGGGAAAAAACAATTAAAAATCAAGAATTAAAAATTAAAAAATCGCTGCCTTTTCAGTCATTACTTGTTACCTCTTCCCCCATTACCAGATTAAACTAGATAGCTATAAGCCTTGATTGGGGGCTGGGGACTGGGGACTGGGGACTGGGGACTGGGGACTGGGTAATTTTCTTCTTCCTTGCTCCTGACTCGGTGACTCCTGACTCGGTGACTCCTGACTCCTAGATTCTTTCTTCCTCCTAGATTCCTGAACTCATGCTAATGTCTGCCAGTTCTGATTTCCTTGCTCTATGTCGAGAACAAATAGCCCTGCTAACCCAAGGAATGGGAGCATCTTTTACGGTGGTTTATTTAACACAGGAACTGGTAGAAAAGCCTATAAGTGAGGCGCGACTAATTCCGGTAATGGTGTATCCAGAGACTATAGCATTAAATTCTAGTAATGAATATGGTGAACCAGAGAATAGCTATTCTGTAAGGCTTGCTAATGTTTTAGCATTCCCAAATCAGCAACCGAGGTTATTAAAACCGACTTCTGTATCTTCTCATCCGTCGGTGGAATCGGAAACAACAGAAAAACAAAACTTACACGATGAACAGGATGAATACTTACTCAGTCATAACCAAATTGTTTTACCCCTGATTTATGAGGGTGTAATGATGGGCTTATTGGTGACTGCGAGGGACGATAGGGAATGGAATCAACGGGAAGAGGGGGAAATTGAACGCATTGCCAAAACTTTAGCGATCGCTTGCATTATAGACCAGCGGAGGGCTTGGTTACAACACCAACTCCAGCAAGAACAAATTTTGCAAGAGAGACAACGGGATTTATTAGATAATCTTTTGCATCAGTTTCGTAACCCCTTAACTGCTATCCGCACCTTTGGTAAGTTACTATTTAAGCGAATGCGACCGGTTGATCCTAATCGGGAAGTAGCAACCAGTATAGTCAGGGAGAGCGATCGCTTGCAAGAACTATTGCAACAATTTGATCAGGTTATTGATTTAAATACAGCAGATTTAGCACCTCTACCTCTACCAGAATCAAAGGTTGTTATTAATGAAAATGTGCAAAAGCCAGTTAAACCTGCATTATTATTGCCCGGAACAGGAGAACAATTAACTGATTGTTGTCTAGCAGATTTATTAGCACCTTTATTAATATCGGCTCAAGCTATTTCCCAAGAAAGAAATTTACAATTAATTACGGAAATTTCCCACTATCTACCTTTAGTAAAAGTGAATGAAAAAGCATTAACAGAAGTGTTGAGTAATATTATAGATAATGCTTTGAAATATACTCCCCCCGGTGGAAAAATCTTAGTCCAATGTGGGCAACAGAAAGGAAATTTACAAGGTATTGCTATTAGTGATACAGGTCCTGGTATTCCTCCAGAAGATTTAGAACATCTTGGAGAAAGACATTATCGAGGTGTACAGGCAAAAACAGAAATACCCGGAACTGGTTTAGGAATTAGTATTGCTAAACAGTTAATAGCAGAAATGCAGGGAAGTATAGAGGTTTTCAGTCCGGCCATTCACTCAATTATCACATTACCGCATATCCCAGGAACTACATTTATAATTTGGCTACAGTCTGTTGATTAAGTGATAGAAGTTTTATATTTAATTGGATATATGCTTAGAGGGTGTTTGGAAAGTTTTGAATGTATAGACTGACCCCTCTCCAAACCTCTCCCCTGCAAGGGGAGAGGCTTTAAAACCCCCATTCCCTTGCAGGGAAGGGGGGTAGGGGGGTTAGGTTTTTGGAGATTACGGGTTTGATATAATACTTTTCAAACAACCTCTTAGAGAATAAAAATAGTTTTTACATAAAAATAAAGCGACATTGCCCCATAATTCAGGGAAACAATCGCTTTATTCGTATTATAAAATTCACAACTTCAAAACTATTAAGTAGGTGAACGGAAAAAACCGTAGACGCGAAGCGGCTTCTCGAAGAGTAATATGTAACGAAAAGTAAAATCGGCCAAACCCTCTTCACTCTTGCCTCTGGTTACTGAGCGAAGTCGAAGTATTGCCTCTTGCCTAGTGCCATAACGACGATTTTCAATGCTAACCTACTTAACTCTATTGACGAGTGATCACCAAATTTGAAGTCAGGGTAATAGCTAAATCTTGTTCTGGTCTGAGGACAAAAACATCAGCTTTTTGTTTCCGCAATAGTACACTAGCTAAAGCACCCGCTGCTGCACCACCCACAGGTTCTAAAACTTCAATTTTCTTGTTACCTGTAATTAGGGAAATCACACTAGCTGCACCGGCACCAATAGCAGCATCAGTTAATATTTGTCCAGTGCTTGATCCCTTGGAGATTGTTTCTGTTTTGGTTATGGTTCGGGAATTAGCAAAAATCTGTTGTCGTTGTCCAGAAGGAAATACTAATTCTCTGGCTACAAACCGGACACCTTGCTGATTATTCCCAGAAGATCGAGTATTTAATCTTACTGGTTGTAATTCACCAATCACTTCAGTATTGGCAGGAATTAAAATATTTCTGTTGCTATCAGTAACATTGTCAGCTATTTTCAGAGTTAGGGCTAATGTTTCACCCGGTTTGACAATAACTTTTTCCTTTTCGTAGGTAACAGGTAAAGTTACATTAGCGGGAATACTAATTGTGCGCGATTGATTAAGATTGTATCCTTGGGCCAGAACAGGACTAAAAGATAATAACGGGGTAGCTGCACCTGTGGTAATGGCTATGGCCATGAGTGCAGCGGTGCGAGATTGCCAACGGGTAGAACGACTCATGATAAGATTGCCCATAATATGTGATATGTATGGTGACGTGGGTTGGCTAGGATAGTTTCTGGACAATTGTTAATTAAGCATAAGCACTGCATACTTACGTTTTCTTTTTTTAATTGGTTTTTAGAGCTAATCGTTGAGGAAGTTGTAAAAATAATTTACCTTCTGCATCAACTTTTGATTTAAGTTTTATTTGCATATAATTAACTCCTTAATATCTTTCATTATTATATTACTAATTTTCAAAAAATAATACTTCTACCGCTACCCTTATGGAATAAAATATTAATTTAATTTTCGTAGGTTGGGTAGAACGAAGACCAAACCCAACAAAATCCCCCAAATGTTGGGTTATGGCTTCGCCACACTTCGTGAACGTACCTCAAACCAACCTACACCATTAATAATTGTTTAACAGCAGCGTTGATGATTTTTTCGCTCTCTGTTTGAGTTTGTGTTAGTTTGGTTTCTAGTTCATCACATAGTTTCATTAATTTATCTACTTTGGTAACGATGCGTTTTTGTTCATTAAATGGTGGTAATGGGATAGGAGTCATCCTAAGTTTTGCTTGGGATATATTCATTTGACTTTCAGCCATACCAGATTTTTGAGTTTCTATAAAACTTTGAGAAAATCCAGTATTTAGGATGAGAACAATAAAATCTGGAAATATAAATGGCTCAAATAAATGAAATCGAATAATTTTATCTGAAATCATTAATTTAGGGCGCGTTTTTTTAACTAAACAACATATTCCTACTCTATTTTTTGGACCTGCACGAGTTATGAGTAAATCTCCTACCTGAACTTCATAATCTGGACGTGGTTCTAAATGTTCAGGAAGTTCTTTATGTTCTTCCTCTTTATAAACTAATGGTTGAACGGCTGTAGTTTTTAAAACTCCCCATTTGCTTTTATCTAACGTCGGATGATTTTTACAAGCAGGACTCCAACCCGAATCCATTAAAGCAATTATTTGATTTAAACTAACTAATTCCCATTGTTTTGGAATTTGGTATAAATTACCATCTATGACTATTGATTGCTCATTTTTAATCTTCCCTTCTTTAATTAACCGTTCCTTTTCCTTCTTAATTCTCTCCAACAAAACCGCCGCAGGTTCATCATTTGCATTTTGCGGTACTAGCTTACCCATAACAGCCAGTTGGAGAATAGCTTGACGCAATTTACCAATATTTTCTGGCGCACTGTAGAGAATGTCAAAATTATCGCCAATGCGTTGCCAATTTTTGGTGAATGTCTCTGGTGTCTCAGCAGTGAGGAGTTTGTTTAAAGCTGCATTATTTATTAATATGCGGGTTTCCCGTTTCTTTTTTTGACGTGCTTCTAATTCGTCGCACAGTTTCATTAATTCATCTACTTTTGTAACAATGCGTTTTTGTTCTGCAAGTGGTGGGAGAGGGGCTATAGTATGAATAATTTTTTCTCTAGAAATATTTGGTTGCGCTCCCCCTGCACCTTGAGAAGAAAAAATATTTTTATATGCTTTTAAAACAATAAAAAGGTAGAGATTATAAAAACCTTTAAAACAAGTACAAGCACATACCGCTTGATTAGTTGTTGATTGTGTTTCTAGTATTGCAACTTTACCAATGGTTGCTCCATACATTGCTATTAAAACATCTCCTGGTTGATTTAATCTAAGAGAACAATTTTTAAAAGCTAATTCTGTAATATGTTCTTCCGAGTTTATTATATATCCATCATTCAATTCCCCAGATTTAAACCATTTAATTAAACCACTATAATATTGTGAATTTTTACGATCTGGAGTAGCACCTGCACCCCAATCTCCTATTTCTCCAAGTCTTATCCATTGCCAATTATTAGGAATTTTGTAAAGAGTTTCACCTAAAGTTATAGGTGGTAAAGGTTTAGATTTTCTAATTTTCTTTTCCTTAACTAACCGTTCCTTTTCCTTTTTAATTCTCTCCAACAAAACCGCCGCAGGTTCATCATTTGCATCTTGGGTCACTAACTTACCCCTCACCGCTAAATCTAAAATCACCTGAGTTCGATGTAAGAAAACCAGCTAAAAATGAGTATTCAAAAGGGTTAGAGGCTTTTCTGGAAAGAGCCTATATTCTCAATAAACATTAATTATTGAGAATTAATAGGAAACCAGCCTAGATTTAAGTAAATTT
>NZ_JAQMTJ010000033.1:0-7150 GCF_028330815.1 Dolichospermum lemmermannii CS-548 | reverse complement strand
TTAGGTTCAACAGGGTTTTATCTTGCTCACGAGTTAAAAATACCCTTAAACGAGCGCCCATATTTTAATCACCTCAGTAGATTGATTTTCCGTATTTACTTATCTTTACATAGTTTGATTTCTTTGCGCCAACTTACTTAATAGCACTTGGGAGGCATTAATTCACAAAGTACCATTGATTGTATTTCCCCAGGGAGGGGATCAATATTTAGTAGCTAATCGTGTAGAAGAATTAAATATCGGAGTATGGGTAAAACAGAAAAATATTGCTCCATTGAAATTGCGATCGCTTGTTGAACAGATCATCAAAGATGAAAAAATTCGTAGTAATATTGATCTATTAAGTGATTCTTTGATCAAATCAGGTGGCACTCAAAAAGCAGTAGATAAAATTTTAGAATTTAAACAGAGGAACAGCACTTCTCATGTTTTGAAATAGTACAAATTTTATTATCTGCATTAACTCAGTAAATTCTAATTAAGAGCAAAATGAAACTGACAATAGAACAAATAAAAAGTTATGAAGAACAAGGATTTTTGTTCATTCCAGAGTGTTTTAGCCGTGAGGAAATATCAGTAATTTGTGATCAAATTCCCAATGTCATGGACGATGAAGCAGTTGGTCGTGTTTTAGAAGATGATCAAAAAACCTTACGCACTCTCTATGGATCTCATCTCAATAACAAAATTTTCCGAGATTTAGTCCGTCACCCTCGTCTATTGACAGTTGCACAACAACTTTTTGCGAGTGAATTGTACGTTTTTCGCAGTAAAATTGTCATGAAACCAGCTTTTACCGGCGGGATGTGGGGATGGCATCAAGATTCTGCATTTGCACAGTATTACGAACGAATTTCCTCACCAAAAGGAGGAAATGCCATCCTTTTCTTAGATGAAGTCAATGAATTTAATGGACCAGTATATTACATACCAGGTTCTCATCAACAGGGAATACTCGAAGCGGCAAATTCTGCTTCAACTACTAATTCATCCTTAGCAGTCGCTCCAGAAACGATTGCCAAATTTGCATCTGTGCAAGGAATAGTCGCACCAAAAGGTCTCGCGGGGTCGGTTTTGTTCGTACACTATGATACATTACATGGTTCCGTTGCCAATATTTCTCCCTGGGACCGCCGAAACTTTGTCATCACCTATAGCAGTATTGAAAACAGCGCCCTTCCCAACAAAGAAAGACCAGCTTTTTTATCAAATCCTGATCTCACGCCATTAATAGCTCTTAGTCAAGACGAACTTGATCGCATATTTACTCAACAATAAACTTATATTAGTAAAAATTTGTACAAATAATACAGTTATGGGGATCACTTGGAGTCGAGTCATAATGAACCGGGAAACGGCAAAGCTACTAGAGAATTTACCGTTTTCAAAATGGCGAGTATTAGAAGTTTCAGGCAAGAACTGGGAAACTTTTGGGTTTCAAGAATATGAAAATATCCACTATCCAGAATATGATATTTGTTCTGCACCTTTGCCAAAAAAGTTTGATTTAATTATTGCAGAACAAGTTTTTGAGCATTTATTATATCCCTATCGAGCCGGTCGCAATATTATTTCCATGCTTTCCCCCGGAGGGTATTTTCTCATCTCTGTTCCTTTTTTGGTGAAACTTCATAATTACCCAATAGATTGCACACGCTGGACGGAAACTGGACTCAAATACTTTCTCCATGAATGTGGATTTTCTCTAGATAACATTCAAACTGGTTCTTGGGGAAATCGCCAATGTATCATTGCTAATTTCTCTCAATGGGTCGAATATGATCCTGTTTCTCATTGCCTAGATAACGAACCAGAATTCCCTTACCACGTCTGGGCATTAGCGCATTTATAACATGAGGCTAGAGTAAATATAGCAGTTGCTAGATAGATAAGAATTTACTGAAAATATTGCCAAGAAATTAACAATTCAGAACGATGAATTTTACAATCCCTGAAGAATATAACTTCCTATCTCGCTTTTACCGACTGGCATTTACAAATATTCTCTCTAGTATTGTTGTGCCATTGTCGGGTTTAATAGACCTAGCCTACTTGGGACATTTACCTGATATCCGTTACTTAGCAGGAGTTTCTTTAGCCACAATTCTTTTTAGCTACTTATATCGAGTTTTGAATTTTTTACGTTCTTCTAGCAACGGTATGACAGCACAAGCTGTAGGATCTGATAATCCAGAAGCGATATTATTAGTATTACTCCGAAATGGTCTAATTGCTTTGGGAATAGGTACACTTATCCTCATTCTTCAGTACCCTTTACAAACAGTAGGGTTTACCTTTTTAGTGGGTGCAACAGAGGTAAAAGATGCCGGTCTTGACTATTTTCAAGCTCGTATTTGGGGCGCACCTGCGGTTTTACTTAACTTTGTTCTAGTTGGTTGGTTTTTTGGCCGAGAACTTAATATTTTTGTGGTGCTGATATCTGTAATAGAAAGCCTAACTAATGTGGTGCTGGACTACTTATTTATTATTCGCTGGGGTTGGGCTAGTACAGGGGCTGGTTTAACTACAGCTATTAGCCAGTATGTGGCATTATTAATAGGTTTAATTATAGTTTGCTTCCACATTGATTGGTCAATTGTATCAGGTGTAATCCCAAAAGTCTTGAATTGGTCAGCTATTAAAGCTACCTTCAAACTAAATAGAGATATGTTAATAAGAAGTTTGGCCGTAGTCTCTACCTTTGCCATTTTTACTGAACTCAGTTCGGCAATGGGAACAGAGATATTAGCAGAAAATAGTGTTCTTTTTCAAGCGGCAGCTTTTAATATGTTTGTTGTTCAAGGAGTAGGATTTGCCACCCAAAGCCTCACGGGAAACTTTAAGGGACAAGGTACATTACAGCAGCTACAACCATTACTAATTGTTAGTCTACTTACTAGCTTATTACTTTCAATTCCCATTGCTATCTTATATATTCTCTTTCCAGAAACTATATTTGGACTATTAACTAACCACACTGAAGTAACTGAAAACATTTCTAACTACGTTAAATGGTTGTTACCATTTCAGGGGTTTTTTGCAGTTAATGTGATTCTGGAAGGATTCTTTGGAGGTTTAACCGAAGGAAGAACGTTACGTAATTCTGCCCTCATTTCCTTTGTAGGAGGTTTCATGCCTATAGCTATAGCTAGTTGGTATTTTCACAGTAACCATCTTTTATGGTTAGCGATGACATTATTTTCAATAACGGCTATTGTGGTATTTTCATTTAAACTATTAGATACATTTACAAGTGAAATAAAAATTCCTATCGTTTCCTCTACAACTACTGAAAGTTAAGATAACTTTGCTATTACTTGAAAACCCTCGCAGGAGGGTAATTATTAACTTAACTTACATAATAGAATAAGATACAGTCATAAGCCCCCTCCTCGCTTTCGGGGAGGGGGTTCTTGTATTTCACTCAACCAATAACCGCTATAACACCGATTCAATCATCAAAATTAAGTAGTAAACTGTTTATTAGTTTGACTAGGGATTTGATTTATGATTGCCACTATTGCAACTATTCCCCTTTTTCAACTTGCTTCTGGTGAGTTTCTTTCTCTTCAAGTATATAAATTTATTGGGGCTAAATCTGGTAAAAAAGTATATATCCAATCTAACTTACACGGTGCGGAAATTGTTGGTAATGCTGTCATTTACCAAATTATTGATTTCTTAACGACATTAAATAATACTCAGATTATAGGAGAAATTTGGCTTGTACCTGTTTGTAATCCCTTAGCTGTTAACCAACGAACTCATAATTTTTCAACAGGTAGATTCAATGTTTACGATAGTCAAAATTGGAATAGAATTTTTTGGGATTATGAAAAAAAACATGATGATATAGAAGAATTTGCTCGTTCTCAAATTGGTTTAGATATAGATACAATTAAATATAACTTTTCCCAAAAAATTCAAACTAGTTTCGATAGTCTTTTAGATAAAATCAATGCCCCTAGCAGTGTCCAATTAACTGATAAATATCGTTATAAGCTGCAATCTCTGTATTTAGATGCAGACTACGTAATTGATTTACATAGTCACACTGGAGAAGGAATAGAATACCTTTATTATTTCCGAAATCGAGAAGATAGTGCTAATTTATTTCTTCTAGATTATAGCATTTTATTCGATGAATATGATGGTGATGCTTTTGATGAATCATTTATCAAACCTTGGTTAGCTTTAGAGAATGCTTTATTAAAATTAACCGGACAAAAAATGATATTTGATAAAGAAGCATGGACTTTAGAATTAGGAACAGGAATGCAAATGAATCCAGATTCAGTATCTAAAGGAGTGTGCGGAATTAAAAATTATTTAACTCAAAAAAGTATTTTAGAAATACAGGATTTAACCCAATCAAAAACTATATCTCGTCAAACAAATTTTCGTTCACTTAGTCAACTAAAAAAATATTGGAGTCCCGTAGGAGGAATGATTTTATCTAAAGCTGCATTAGGTACTTCAGTAAATCAGGGAGATTTGCTATATCAAATTCTTACGTTCAATAAAATCGGTGAATTACCCACAACTATTCATGTTCATGCAGAGAAAACAGGCTTGGTTTATGATATATCCATAAATAACTCTGTTAACGAAGGAGAATTTGTATTAGCGACTATGTAGTTTGTCATGGAAAACATTTAACACAGAATTATTCAATCTATTAATTCATCTGCGTTTATTTGCGTTTATCTGCGTTCAAATCTTGATTCTTAAATAAAATTACCATTTGTCCTGATTTGCATAAAGGCAAATATCAGGATTGTTGATTAATGGCAAGAAACCGTAATAAAACATTACACTAAAATAAATATCTGACCGAAATTTAACTGCTCAAAAAAACTATGACTCAACCAACTACAAAAATTTGTATACTAGGTGGTGGCTTTGGTGGACTCTATACCGCCCTGCGTTTAAGCCAATTACCCTGGGAATCTACACCAAAACCTGAGATTATTTTAGTAGATCAGAGCGATCGCTTTGTCTTTTCTCCCCTGCTTTACGAACTCCTCACCAGAGAACTCCAAACCTGGGAAATCGCCCCACCCTACTCAGAATTACTCCAAGGAACAGGAATCCAGTTTCACCAAGCCGCTGTTTCCGCCATAGATATCAACAAACAAACAGTCCAATTAGCAGATAAATCAGAACTGAATTATGACCGCTTAGTCTTAGCCTTAGGTGGCGAAACCCCCCTAGACTTAGTTCCCGGTGCTGTCACTCATGCTTACCCTTTCCGTACTATTACTGATGCCTACAAATTAGAAGAACGGCTGCGAATTCTCGAAGCAGCAAATCCCGAAAAAATCCGTGTCGCCATAGTTGGTGCAGGTTACAGCGGCGTAGAATTAGCTTGTAAACTAGCAGACAGAATCGGCGAAAAAGGACGTTTCCGCCTCATTGAACTCAGCGACCAAATTCTCCGCACTTCCCCAGAATTTAACCGTGAAGCCGCCAAAAAAGCCTTAGATAGTAAAGGCGTATTTATTGACCTAGAAACCAAAGTAGCAGCAATTAATCAAGATAGCATCTCCCTAGAGTATAAAAATCAAGTAGACACCATACCCGTAGATGTAGTCATTTGGACAGTGGGAACAAAAGTTTCTCCAGTTGTCACAGCCTTACCCCTCAAGCAAAATCAGCGTGGACAAATCACCACCACAGCCCAACTACAAGCCATAGAACATCCCGAAATCTTTGCTTTAGGAGATTTAGCCGACTGTCTCGACGCAGAAGGAAAACAAGTCCCCGCCACCGCCCAAGTTGCTTTCCAACAAGCTGATTATACCGCTTGGAATATCTGGGCTACTATTACCAATCGTCCTCTCCTTCCCTTCCGCTATCAACCATTAGGAGAAATGATGGCTTTGGGAATAGATAACGCCACCCTCACAGGGTTAGGTGTGCAATTAGACGGGTCTTTTGCGTACTTAGCCCGTCGGCTGGCTTATCTGTATCGTTTACCAACTTTAAATCATCAGTTGAAAGTCGGTTTTAATTGGTTAGTTAGCCCCATAATAGAAGCCATTTCCAAGTAATTAAAGATCCCCGACTTCTCAAAGAAGTCGGGGATTTGGACAAATTCAGATATCATTGCTACGTATTTAGTTAAAGTATTCATTTTATGAAAAAGCCTAAAGTTATTTTTGTAGATGCTGTGGGGACATTATTTGGTGTTAAAGGTAGTGTTGGGGAAATTTACCGACAAATCGCCCAAGAATTTGGTGTAGAAGTTTCCGCCCAAATTTTGGATGAAAACTTTATGAAAAGCTTCAAAGCATCACCACCACCGATATTTATTGATGCAGATATCAAAGATATTCCCCAGCGTGAATATGATTGGTGGCAGATAATTGCTTTAAATACCTTTGAAGGTGCAGGAGTTCTCCAACAATTTACCGATTTTCCCGCTTTTTTTACCGAACTTTATATCCACTTTGGGACTTCCGAACCGTGGTATGTTTATCCTGATGTTAAGTTAGCTTTAATCAACTGGCGACGCTTAGGAATTGAATTAGGAATATTATCTAATTTTGATTCTCGTTTGTATTTAGTATTGCAAGGTTTAGGACTTAAAGAATATTTTACTTCTGTGACCATTTCTACTCAAGTCCGTGCTGCTAAACCAGATCCAGAAATTTTTAAAATTGCCTTAAACAAGCACAAGTGTTCACCGGAAGCCGCATGGCACATTGGCGACAGTATAACAGATGATTATTATGGGGCAAAATCCGCAGGAATAAGAGGTATTTGGATTAACCGTAATTCCACTGAATAATACCGTAATTGTCCGGTTAATAGAGGTTTATGGTGTAAATTTTTCTGGCCAAGATTCTATATATAGTCATAAGACCTCGCGGTAAGTGGGAAACGAGCGCGTCTTTAGACCTGAGAGGGAAACGGCACGAGGGATTTTAATCCCTGTGGTATGTTAGAATTAAATCGTGAGTAAGAACAAAAAACATCTACGTGTTGAAGCATCCTAGTACGGAGCAATTCCGGCTCCTATGAAACAACGGTTAGGTTTAAGTCCTAACGGCAGTATTGACTTGAAAGAGCGAGTAATGGCAGGTTGTGGAGCGTACCGCGTCTTGGCTTAGTGATGGATTCTAAAAACACTGAAAACCATAAAAGT
>NZ_JAQMTJ010000032.1:0-4093 GCF_028330815.1 Dolichospermum lemmermannii CS-548 | reverse complement strand
CTTAACGCAAAATCTTCATCCCGCAAGGAACTCAAGTTCCTTGCTAATAGCGAAAGTCATCTAAAAGATGACTAAATACTAGGAAAATTCATTAGTCCGTTTTAACGGACTTGAGCTATGAGACAGGGAATTTATTCCCTGACGGGTTTTTGGCAGTGCGGGCATACTTCGACCCTTCGACAGGCTCAGGGCATCGCAAGCTCAGTACAAGTCTTGCCCGCGTGAGCGAGACGCTCACACTACAGTCCATCATTTTTATCTTGACGAACTACTAGTATTAGCAGTTGTAAAATACACCATCTTTTCCTAATCTCACCCTTTCCGACCGGCAAAGGAAAAAAATTCACAGAAATTTAACAATGTGTACCAATAATTTGGTAAATTAGTACATAGTCTGCAACAATTAGGGAAAAATTACGTTGAGTTACCATCCAGATGCCATTGCCGCCCACGGTGGAGAGTTAATTAATCGGGTTGCTTCCTCAGCACAAAGAGAAGTATTTCTCTCTAAGGCTGACTTTTTACCGCGTGTGGAACTTGATGAACGAGCAGTTTCTGATTTAGAAATGATTGCCATTGGTGGTTTTAGTCCTTTGACTGGTTTCATGAACCAAGCAGACTATAACCGAGTCGTCACCCAAATGCGGTTAGCTAACGGTATTGTCTGGTCAATTCCTATTACACTGTCCGTAACCGAAGAAGTAGCAGCCCCTCTACAAGCAGGCGGTTTGGTGCGTCTGGATAACCCCAGAGGCGAGTTTATTGGGGTATTGGAACTGACCCAAAAGTATACCTACGACAAACAACAAGAAGCCATAAATGTTTATCGCACTGATGATGCTAAACATCCTGGGGTGCAGGTAGTATATAACCAAGGTTCTATCAACCTAGCTGGTGATATCTGGTTATTACAACGGGACTCTCATCCCCATTTTCCCAGCTACCAAATTGACCCCGCTGCGTCACGGGAAATGTTTCGAGAAAAAGGCTGGAAAACAATTGTGGGTTTCCAAACTCGCAATCCCATCCACCGCGCCCATGAATATATTCAAAAGTGCGCTTTAGAAACTGTTGATGGTCTATTTTTGCACCCATTGGTAGGGGCAACTAAAGAAGATGACATCGCTGCTGATGTGCGGATGCGTTGTTATGAAATTTTACTAGAACACTATTACCCTGTAGATAGAGTAATTTTGGCAATTAACCCGGCAGCCATGCGTTATGCTGGGCCTAGAGAAGCCATTTTCCATGCTTTAGTGCGGAAAAATTACGGCTGTACACATTTTATTGTCGGACGTGATCATGCTGGTGTGGGTGACTACTACGGCACTTATGACGCTCAATATATCTTTGATGAATTCGCCCCTGAAGAGTTGGGAATTGTACCAATGAAGTTTGAACACGCTTTCTATTGCAAGCGCAGCAAACAAATGGCCACAACGAAAACCAGTCCTAGCAAACCAGAGGAACGGGTTCATCTGTCGGGAACCAAGGTGCGGGAAATGTTACGTCGGGGTGAGTTACCACCACCGGAATTTTCTCGTCCAGAAGTTGCGGCTGAGTTAACCAGGGCTATGAAAATTGCACCTGTATTAGTTTAGATTAAGATCAAAAACTTTACTCTCCAGACTTCAGCCTTTAAGCTATGAGAATGGGCTGGAGTCTGACTGTTAATTATGAAACGGCGTGGGTTTTTACAACAAATTAGCGGCTTATTAGCGGCA
This sequence comes from Dolichospermum lemmermannii CS-548, assembly GCF_028330815.1. Lineage (NCBI taxonomy): Bacteria > Bacillati > Cyanobacteriota > Cyanophyceae > Nostocales > Aphanizomenonaceae > Dolichospermum > Dolichospermum lemmermannii. The sequence goes on along the minus strand of NZ_JAQMTJ010000032.1, from coordinate 2,369 downwards.
TTGGGAGTGGCTGAAACTGAGTGGTTGAGTTTGGGTAATCCCTATTACCAAGCTTTAGCACAACCTAATCAGCGGAAGTTGGCATTATTGATAGGAATTAATCAATATCCACAAAGTCCTGCCCTTGGTGGTTGTGTAACTGATGTGGAATTGCAAACAGAATTGTTAATTAATCGTTGTGGCTTTGCCGCGTCAGATATTCTGACTTTAACTGATGAACAAGCCAGCAGAAAATTTATTGAAAATGCTTTTTTAGATCACTTGGGTAAGCAAGCCAAACCTGGAGATGTGGTGATTTTCCATTTTTCTGGTTATGGGACTCGTGTTAATTTGGGAACGGGAATATTAGCAAATGCCATAGTTCCTGTTGATGAGAATAATTTATTGGGGACAAATTCGAGAAACTATTTATTGGCAGAAACTCTGTTATTATTATTGCGATCGCTCCCAACAAATCAAGTCACAGCAATATTAGATACTAGCTACTATCATTCTAGTGAATTAAAACCCAGTGGTTTACGAATGCGTACCCGTCCAGAATTATCAACAGCAACTTTACAAATAGAAGAATTAGAATTTCTATCACAACGGAAAAATCATAAATCAGCTAATAATAATCCTCTGATTATCAATGCGACTTCAGAACTAAATCAGCAAGCCGGAGAATTTCTTTTCTCTAATTGGACTGCGGGATTATTGACTTATGCTTTAACTCAATATTTGTGGGAAACTATCCCAGCCAAAACAATCCCAATTTTTCTTGCTGGTGTTGCTACCTCCATGTATCAGTTAGGTGGAAAACAACAACCAAGTCTAGTAAATGAGCCAAAAAAATCTCAAAATGCTTTAATTGTTGATTATTTTCCGATTGATAAATTGAGAAGTATTGGTGTAGTTCAAGCCATAGATGATGATGGCAAAACAGTCAAATTATGGTTAGGAGGATTACCTACTCAAGTTCTCACAAATTATGGCGTAAATTCTCGGTTAACTCTGGATACGGGAGAAGAGTTAGTGGTTAAATCACGAAGTGGGTTAATAGCTAAAGCCCAATTTACAAATAAAGAAATTACTACTTTACCTCAAGTTGGGCAAATAGTCCAAGAAGTTATTCGGGTATTACCTCAGAATATTCATGTTAATGTGGCTTTAGATCAGGGTTTGGAAAGAATTGAACGGGTAGATGCTACTAGTGTTTTTTCAGGAATTAACCGGATTGCTAATATTGCTACTGTAGAAGAAACTGCTGATTATGTGTTTGGTAAAGTTGCCCAAGTCCCCAGCCGTTATGGTCTTTTTTGCCTGGGTGGTGAATTGATTATTAATACGATAGGGGAAGTTGGGGAAGCGGTGAAGGTGGCAGTACAGCGATTAAAACCAAAATTTTCTACTCTGTTAGCATCAAAGTTGTGGCAGTTGACAGAAAATAAAGGTTCTTCGCGTTTACCTGTGAGGGCAACTTTAGAGATTGTTAACAACGTTTTACCCCGTGTTTTTATGGTGAGGGATACTTTGGGGACTGCAAGTATTGATAACACTTTGCAAACACCTGGCTATGAAGAAATAGCTATGCCGACAATTCCTGTGGGTAGTCGCTGGCAATATAAAATTGAAAATTTGAGCGATCGCCCGATATACTTAATTTTAGTGGGTTTAAATAATTATCAAGATGCCTTTGCTTTTTATCCTTGGGAAGTTTTCCTGCAGACAGATATTCCCCCCACCAAACCCCAATTAATAGAAGTTCTGATTCCTCCGGGTAAAACTGTCAAAATTCCAGAGAATCACCCGATAGCTGGCTGGTTACTGCCTACTCGTTATACTTTTTGTGAACACCAAATTATTCTGAGTACAGCACCATTTAAGGAAACTCTCACGGCATTAGCGATCGCTAAATATCCTACCACAGATCAACAGGCTATTAGTCCCATTGTTAACCCTTTAGAAGTTGCCCAAGCCATATTACAAGATTTACATAACGCTAGTAACGTTACAACTGACATCAATGATGCCTATGTTTTGGATGTGAATAATTGGGCAAGTTTGAACTTTAGTTTTCAGGTTGTTTAGAGAGTCACCGAGTTAGGAGCAGGGCTGTTTCATTCCCTAAAATAGGTAGAATTGCCAGGGTAGATGGGGAGAAAAATCATGAGTGCTGGTCTAATTGAACAATTGAAGCAGTACCATCGTATTCAACAATCCGACGTGTAGTCATGGGGGTAGACTTCAATCCCACATTCCGCACCCCCCAGTGTCACAATCGGTAATTTCGGATTTTTGAATACCTGTGAGGATAATTTTGATACAAAATCGTCGAAATCTTAGGTGGCGATCGCTAATATCAAATCCCCAAACGACCATTTTTCGTT
>NZ_JAQMTJ010000031.1:0-5447 GCF_028330815.1 Dolichospermum lemmermannii CS-548 | reverse complement strand
CCCACACTACAAATAATAATATACCAATAGCGGGCAAGATGCCCGCACTACAAATAATAATATACCAATAGCGGGCAAGATGCCCGCACTACAAATAATAATATACCAATAGCGGGCAAGATGCCCGCACTACAAATAATAATATACCAATAGCGGGCAAGATGCCCGCACTACATTACAAATTATTCCTGCTTAATCGCACTTATTAAAATTCCCAAAATCTTTTTTACATCCTTGATATAATATTCAGTTAAATCAATAGAAATGGTTTTATCTTCTAACTTCAAAAACTGCCAAATAGTACCGATAGTTACAGCACCATAAATAATCTTAATCGCATTTTGTTTCTGTTCATTAAATAATTGAGCAGCCAACATTTCAGCTATACATTGAGCCAAACCTGATTTCAAGTTTTCATTTTTACTTTCTACCAATGTAATTACAGGTGCGCGAACAAAAAGCTGTTCTTTAGAAAGACTAATTAGAAAATCACAAAAACCATTTAACCCTTGTTGATTATCTACATTAAAATCTATTCCTGAAAATAAACTGATTTCATTATTTAACTTTCTTCTTACTTCCAGTAAAATTGGACTAATTATCATCTCAGAACGGGCTTTTTCGGTATTAATTGAAACAGCTAAATCAACATTTTCCTTGAGAATTGTTGTTAGTAAATCACTAGATTCTTCCTCTAGAACATCTCCAAATAATCCTGATACTTCATTTAATGTCAATTCAAATTTTTGGATAATTTCACTTAATTTAAAATCACTGTAAGCCATTATTATTACCTTTGATTAATTACACCACAGTCAATAGTGAAAAACCTCAATCTCCTAATAATACCCTAATCGCTTTTAACGCTTGACTACGCTTCCCATTACTAATCTTAGCAAACCAATAATGGGATTCCTCATAACTCATTGCTTTGATACCTTGGGCAATATTAGCAATTCTTTCAGGTTTAGAAAGTGGTTGTACCGTCTGAAATAACAAAGCTAAATTTATTCCTGTTTCCTCACTCAAAACATAAGGACTTTGGCGATTATGACTTAACGTTTTAGGATCATAATTATTGGCCTTTAAACAATCATAAATCGCCTGTTTTACCTGAATTAAAGCATTACCCTTTAATCTACCAATTCGCTTGGCAGAAGGACGTTTTTTCTCTCCTGCCTTTTTATAAGCACACTGGTATAATTCTACTACAAAGTTATTATTATCTGTGGAAACTATACGCAACTGAAATTCTTGCATATTTGTTGACTGTTAACCGTTGACTGTTGACTGTTAAGATGTTGCGTGTTTAATTCGGATAAGGAATGCAAGCAAGATGCTTGCACTACTTTAATTTCAGGATTTCTGAATTAAAGCATATTTCGTTATAATCAGGTACAAATTGAAATCATAAAACCCTTGTAGTGCGGGCATCTTGCCCGCTAGATGTATACCTCATAACACCGAAAAAAGCTGTATACAATTTAGCTGCACATCAGCTTAACCGTCAACTAATACGTCAATTTCGCCATTAAATTCAACCTGTCCACCGGATTTCGGTTTAAGGCACTTTTGATATTACTTATTTCTGTTCCCTCTGGCAGAATTGGTGACAAAAATTTAAATTCTAACTTCAAGAATACATCTGCTTTCACATCTTTACTACCCAATAAGGTATTAAGAGTATTCTGAAAACTATTAAACCCTTTATATGGTCCTTGGTACTCTAAACGAATAAATTGCTCTCCCAAGGTTATACTTGCTGTCTGGTCAATTTGCAGGGGTAATTTCATCAATAAAGGAAAGGCAGTTAATAACTTGCGGTAGTCCATTACTTCTGCTACCGAAATTTCTAACAATTCAATTCCTTCGGCTTTATTATCTTTGATAAAATCAGCTAATTGGGTAAATACACTATTGTGTGTACCTTCAGCATTAAATATTTCTGGTTTGACGGCAAATAAACTTCCCGGTTCTGCCACACCAGGAGAAGAAGTTCCACCAGTACCATAAGTAATTATGGAAGCTTTAGTTTCTTTTTCAACTATTTCTTCATTACCGTAATCAACAACTAGTTTAAAAATTGTAGTTTGGGTAATGCTAGTTTCATATTCATCACTAGGACGAAACACCCTATCATTAACTTCTGTATTTTCTTGATACAATTTAATGGTTAATGCCCCAGATGCTTTCCATCTTAACCGCACAGGTTTTAATTTATCTGTACTAGGCATAACTTGGGCATTCAGTTCAATTTCTCGTGGTTTAGGTGGTTGCAGAATACCCCGACGATACAATTCTATTCTTTCAGAAAAATCTATCGAATCAGGAGGAACAATTTTATTATCATCAGTTTTGATGAATAGTTTCTCGCCAATTTTTATATCCCAACTACCATCTAAAATTCCTGCGCGAATTGTCTCTCTTAATTTAGATATTTCCCCATCTAGGAAAATATTTAAACTCAAATCTTTAAAAAAAGTTTCTTTTAATGCTTTCGTTGTCCAATGATTTATCCCTGCTGGCCAAACTTTTTGTAATATGAATGCGGGTGCATAAGATTGTGCTTCATCTTGACGGATTTTTTGACAATCTTTGAGAGATTTTAAAATAATATCCTGTTGATTATTACCTTTAATATCACCAGATTCTTGGGCAGGTAAAGTATAGTGCATTAAACCCTTGGAGGCTTTCACCGGATCATTGGCAGGATAAAATAAATGCCGATAGGTATTAGTAATTGATACTCTAATCTTTAATTCACAATCACTTTTGCGTCCTTTCAGTTGTTTCTGCTGGTTTTCTGATAAGTCTTGCAAACGATTAGGAGAATTGAGAATATTTTGCATAGCCCGATATTCTCGCACATTTTCAATGGCACGTTGTAATTCTTGCTTATTAGCAATAAGAAATAACAGGCGATTTCTATAAGTGCGGAATTTTCCAGCTTCTCCAGTGCTGTTAAAAATCCGTTCTACTATGGCAGGTGGTCCATCTGTGGTAGAAGAAATTGTCTCTTCATCAAAATCAATAATGCACAAAGCTACACTATCAGCAACATCATCTACATCTGCGGGAGTTTCTGGTGCAGAAACTAATTTAAAGAATTTATCCGCGAAAATCGTATCCCGGCGTTTTCTTAATTCGTCTTTGGCTTCAGTAATGCCAATTTGTGCTTTTTCTTCGGAAATGATTTTATTGAGTGATGGTTCTTCTTTAAATCTGGCAATGGAGGTAATCGGATCATTTTCTAAATACCACGCTACTGCTGTGAGTCTGTCTAAAACAGTATCTACAAAGCCAATTTCTAATCCTGGTGTCAGTAGGGATAAGTTTAATTCAGGACGACGAATACCTGCGGCAATTCCTTGGTTAATGGAATGTAAGAAAATGGTTCTAGTTACCCAGGTAGAAAAGGGAGGTTTGCCGGCTGCTTGCCATTCTGCGTCTTGTAATTGGCTATAAGCTTCTCTACCATCTGGGTTATAAATGTCTGCTTGGATGGGGATTCGCATTAATTCTCTCCCCAGTCGAGAAGTTAAATCACTGGTAATTTCTTCTTCAATGCCTACAGGGATATGATGGGTGTGAATTAGGGGTATCCAAATTGGGGATTGGGGATTGGGGACTGGGGACTGGGAATTGGGAATATTTTGCCATAGATAACGTATAACTCCAGCAAATAGGCGTAATGCGCCCCTGGTGCGTTGGAAGTTGGCAATGGAGGCGATTTTTTTGGTTAATAGGCTAAATAGTTCAGGATGGAAGGGATAACTCTGTTCAATACCTTCGGCATAACGGGCATCTTTACAGCCATCTGGTAAGTCAATGCGACTGGCTTTATAAGTTTGCAGATATTCTTTAGCGGCATCACTGGCTGCGTTGGCTTCAATGCTGCTAAACATCCGTTGTTTAACGATATTGTAAATTTCCACATCGGTACTGGGTTTGAGAATCCGTTCTTGTCTAGCTGTGGCTGAAATGGTTTCCCGAATTTCTGTAGTTTCTGCCCCAAAACTGTCAGTGGAGGAAGCGAGGGTGTAAACAAAGACTAAGTTATTAGAAGCTGCTGCCAAGTCCATGAGGGAGAATAAAAAGGCAACAACTTGTTCTGCTAAGTCGCTATTACCAACTACTGTGGCTTTAGCTGCCCTGAGATAACGGGCTATTTCATCGAGAATAATTACTGTGGGTTGCCCTTGGGTAATGCGTTCTAAAACTACAGTACCAGGGCTAACTCGTTGTTCATCAGACCCTTTGAGTAAGCTGTAACCCGCTACACCACCGATTTGATAAGCTATTTCTCCCCACAGGGTATAGGTGGTAATGCCTGTATCTGAATGGTAAACACCGTTAACTGGATCTAAGTCTTGACAAGCGATCGCAGAGGCTTGAATTGGACGCTCTGGAATTAAATTAATATTATCAACAAAACGCTCTAATCCAGGGATTTCCCGCCCATTTTTGGCGATATGCCACAAGGCGATTTCATCATGGGTTTTCCCACCCCCGAAACTGGTTTCTAAGCGAATGATAGGAGAACCAATAGCAGCACCTCCTAATCGCCCAAATACTTCGGAAATCAGGGTTTTTAACCCATCTGTAGGAAAGGTGTTAGCAAAAAAGGTTGTCGGATCTTGGTAGACGTAGGGGGCTGTGCCTTCAACTACTAAGCGTAATTTAGCAGCGAATAATTCGGGGGAGAGTTCCCCTGCTAAAATTTCGTCTCTGGGAATACAGGTTTTGAAGATAGAAGGCAGCATAGAAATAAATATATTGATGGTTTGTCCTTAGCATTCGACTGTCAACTTGTCACTTCTGAGCAAAAGTAATACCCGTTGAGTCAGAGTGTAACCAGATTCTAATCATACTCCTTCCCAGCGTCATTGAAGAGGGTTAATTCATTTGTTGGTATTTTCCAAATTAAATTTCGTAATACCAAATATCCTCTTGTCTCACAATAATTCGATGCAGAGGAAGTCTATGAATCAGTCCCTCCTGTTCCAATTGTCCCAGCAACCGAGTGATAGTCACACGAGTAGAACTGATCAGCGCTGCTAAATCTTCATGAGTTAGACGCATATCAATTAAACGTCCTTGTTCTACTTCTGAACCAAATTTTTTTGATAACCATCCTAATAGTTGAATCAGCATAGTCTCTACTTTTTTATGGCTGCGAATCACCATTAATTCTTCCGCTTGTTGAATGTGACAAAGCAAAGTTTGTGTGAGTTGATGCCAATCATTCACAGGTAAAACAGTTGCTTCTACTTTGGTTAAACACTCCATCCGATAAGGCTTCATTTTCGAGAGAACTTCACCAACCACATCTCCTGGACCCCATAATCCCAAGGCTACCTGAGTTCGATGTAAGAAAACCAGCTAAAAATGAGTATTCAAAAGGGTTAGAGGCTTTTCTGGAAAGAGCCTATATTCTCAATAAACAT
>NZ_JAQMTJ010000030.1:0-12321 GCF_028330815.1 Dolichospermum lemmermannii CS-548 | reverse complement strand
GATAGCTAAGGCAAACATAGAGCCTGATGAAACACTTGTCATTCCCACAGAAAAGCCTAAAATTGCGCCAATGAGTAAAGTTAGAAAACGTCCTTGATTGGTTTTTAAATTTAATTTTGGCAATTCGGGTAAGTTGATTTTGGGAAAAAATGTCATCAACAACATTTGGATTAATGCTGTAAATGTAACTATTAAAATCATGACTCCTAGTAACCGCAGTAAGAGGTTATCTAGGTTATGTTCTCCAGTTTGTCTAAGTTGATGTAAAACTCCTACACCCAACAGCGAACCAGAAACACTACCCATTGACAACCATTTAACTATTTCTAAATCAAGAGTTTTTTGTTGCCAGTGTTTAACTCCACCGACTACTTTCATTAATGTGGCTGCAACTACATCAGAACTAATAGCAATAGAAGGTGGTACTTGAAACACAAAAATCAACATAGGAGTGATCAAAGATGCACCACCTATTCCTGTTAAACCCACAATGATGCCAATAAAAAAGCTGAAAGCTGGTAGTAATAAATAGTCCATACTGGTGTTAGTGTAAGTTATTTGAGAAATAAAGAAGATAAGCTTAGATAGACCCAATTTTATAAATACAAAAAATCGCGGTCTAGGTTTGTTCAAGATGACTATTTATAAATCTTGCAAGTAGACTTTTATGACTCTCAAAGAGTAATTTTTTATACCTAGCATTTAAGTCCAGCCCTGGTTTTGGCAATTTTTATGAAACTACGGCATCTCGATCAGGTTACTGTATTATAAGCCAATAAATAATAAAATGTCTAGTACCAGTATCTATAAAGTTGTCTTCGTAGGAATTTCCTGATTTTTAGGACTCCGCAGCCAATTATTTCTCTAACCTGGACTACGATATTTGATTTATTCTCAGTATTTTGATAAAAATGATACTTGTATGCTGGTATAGAATTATGAAAAAACTAAAAAAAAGTGGGGGTGAGAGTAATTCACCGCTTAATTTTCTTAAAACCCTATTACTTTCTCATTGGCGTTCTTTGTTGCTGATGTTTATGGGTGTATATTTGCCTTTGCAGGTTGTAGAAATCTTGGCGGTGAAGATTTGGGAAAATGACGGTGGTTTTCCCTGGGATATACCAATTTTGTTGGCGATTCACTCTACAGCTAATCCCCAACTGGATATTTTTGCCGTATTGCTGACTAAGTGGGGATCATTCTGGACTGCGCTACCTGTATTGAGTGCGATTCCTACGGAGCGCTTCGCTATCGCCATTGTATTATTAAGCAGACGAAGGTGGAGAACTCTTGCTTACTTACTAACTACAGCTTGCAGAAATTTGCTTATTAACCGCACAGCTAAAGAATTTATACATCGAGTGCGTCCCCATTTATGGGTATCAAAAGCACCTGAATTTGATTATGCTTTTCCTAGTGGTCACGCCATGACAAGTATGACACTAGTAGTAATTGTAGTAATTTTAACTTGGCATCGTCCTTGGCGTTGGTTAGTCTTAAGCGTTGGTAGCTTGTACCTATTAGCTATTGCTTGGACACGCCTTTATCTTGGGGTTCACTTTCCTAGCGATATTCTCGCCGGTTGGATGGTTGCGTTAGCTTGGGCTATTGGTGTCAGTCTAATTATTAAGCCTAATTTCCATAGAGTTACCGCTATTAATAGCAGGATAGAGACTGAAACTACTCTGCTATCTGAAGAAAAACAGTTAATAAAAAATGAGTTGAGTAGGTTGGGTTAAGTGACAGTGCAACCCAACCAAGTCTTGATAATGTTGGGTTTCCTTGCGTCAACCCAACCTACTCAACTAATGACCATTAAGCTTTTTTAGTAGGTGCGTTAGTAATTTTTGCATCTATAACTGCTTGGGTAACATTAGGAACAAACCAGTTAATTTCACCAGCTTTAAGAATTTGTGTTCCCACTTGATTAAATTCAATTGCACTTATATCTGGGTTGGTTTTTAATACTACCTTAGTGCCATTAAAAACTTTAATGACAACATCACTAGTTAATTCTTCCTTTTCCCCGTTTAACCCTAAAGCTACAGCTTTAACATCTGTGGGTAGATAGATTCCTTTGCAATTCCATCTATCTTTTGTCGTTTGACCATCAGCTAAAAAATATAATGCTGCACTATTGGAGTAATCATCATCTTCCAAATTTGGTTCTGTGCCATATATAGCTAGAGTTTTTCCTGTTTGATTACTACATTGTCCCCAGTCAATTCCTGACTCAAAAGCAGATTTTTGAAATTCTAAATCATGGATTTTTTGGTCAATTTCTTCTAGTGTATAACCAGCTAATGGGGTTTGTGTAGCTTTCGTTGTTTGTAATTGATGCAATTGTTGATTCAGTGTGATGTAATCAGGATTTTTCTTGTATCTTGGTGGATCAGCCAATGCGGAGTTAGTAAATAGTAAACTCAGGCATAACAATGCAAGAACCAATATGGATTTCCAGCTTTTCATGGTAGTAATTTCCGATTTGAGAATATTTAGCTGATAACTATGAGAACAAGTAGTCAAGATGATAATCAGGTGTAAAAATTGATTTTCTTTTTAAAAGAAATCTGTAAAATTTGAGTTTTTTTCTGATCATGAGTTAATTTCGTTTTCCAAGTTACCATTATCAGGTTACGTTGGCAACAATATTATATTATTTTTTTATACGAGTATTTTTTAAGGCAAATAACTCTATAGGCTTTTGAGGCTTTGTAAATAGAGCTTTAAAGATAATTTAATTCAAAACAACACTAATAAAGTCGTGATTTAGGAGTATTTTATATTACTTATAAGCTTAAACAGAGAAAAGTAATTTATCAAAATCAAATAGCACTAACTCCGATAGACTTTGTAGGATTTGTAAATTATAAATAAAAGCCGAGAAAATATTTTTTACATAACACTTGCTTCATGGGAACACATAAGGTAGTATTTAATTTGTCAATATAAATACGGTTCGTGACCTCAAATGTATTCATAGATGCAAAAGTTATTAAAACTTGGCATTTAAAGGATACAGGTTACAGAATGGTGATTATTATGGCTTTTCAAGAATTGGTGTTGATAGTCTAAAATATTTACCGAAAATAGCCAGACTGTCATAGATATGCGGAGTTGATTACTGTAAAATCTAATTTTAAATAATCAATATAATAAAAAGAAAAAGTTTAGATTAGGTTTGTCCACAATCAACATAAACAAATGTGCCTTATAGATATTCATCAGACAAGCGTCAATAATTCCCCATAGCCTATCAAGTTATGTGTCATTTGCCACTATAAAAACACAAAAATGAAACAAGAAATATCTTCCCATCAAAGTATTCATGGATTACGGTCAAACTGCCTTTCTTTTTCGGAAGTATTAGCCCAATCATTTGCTGTAATTGCCCCCACAACCGTACCAGCATCTAATATTGGTTTAATTGTGGCACTTTCAGGAAATGGGACTTGGCTAAGTTTTGTGATTGGGTTGATGGGACTAATGTTAGTCAGCATTAACATTAACCAATTTGCTAGTCGTTCCGCGTCTCCTGGTTCTCTCTATTCCTACATCACCCAAGGTTTAGGACCAACAGCAGGAGTAATTTGTGGTTGGAGTTTAGTGCTGGCTTATTTATTTACGGGAATGTCCGTTCTCTGCGGATTTGCTAATTTTAGTGGAATGCTAATTGGTCATTTGGGTATTCATCCTTCTAGCATTACACTGTTAGCTATTGGTGCAGGGATTTCCTGGTATGCAGCTTATAAAGATATCCAACTTTCGGCTGTAGCTATGCTTTGGTTAGAAGGTGCTTCTGTACTTTTAATAGTAATTCTTTGTATCATCATTTGGGCGCACAAAGGTTTTGCTGTGGATATGTCCCAAATCACCCTGTCTGGTGTTACCCCTGGTAGTGTAGCCACAGGACTTGTATTAGTAATGTTTGGTTTTTCCGGCTTTGAAAGTGCGACTAGCTTAGGTGATGAAGCTAAAAAACCATTACGTACCATACCTAGAGCCGTTATGGGTAGTGTTATCCTTGCAGGGTTATTTTTTGTTGCCACAACCTATATAGAAATTCTAGGCTTTCAAGGTACGGGAATTTCAATTAAAGACACCGAAGAACCTTTGGGTTTTCTTTCCCGACAAGCAGGAGTGGGTTTTTTAGGAGAATTGGTAGCTTTAGGGGCGTTGTTTAGTTTCTTTGCTTGCATTCTCGGTAGTATCAATCCTGCGGCTAGAGTAGCTTTTTTAATGGCTCGTCATGGTTTGTTTCATGCCTCTTTAGGTAATGCTCACGCAGCCAATAGAACTCCTCATGTTGCCGTCACTATATGCTCGCTATTGACATTTTTCATCCCGGCAATGATGTCTTTCTTTGATATCAAACTATTCGATTGTATGGGTTATTTAGGAGCTATGTGTAGTTATGGATTTTTAACTGTTTATATTCTGATTTCCGTTGCTGCTCCAGTCTATCTATACAAAATCAAAAAACTCCGCGTCATAGATATTGTATTTGCTGTGTTAGCTGTGGCGTTCATGATGATCCCAGTTATCGGTAGTGTGGGGATTCCTGGTAGTAGCCTATTTCCCATGCCAGAAGCTCCTTATAATACCTTTCCTTATTTGTTCTTGTTGTATCTTTTTGCTACTTGCGGTTGGTTTTTTATCAAAAAACAACGTTCTCCCCATTTAGCAGCAGGAATCATTCAAAGAGTTGATGATATTCATGCTCGATTCGCAGAAAGAAATAACTATTAAGTGGTGGTAATGGGTAATAGGTGATTGGTAATTGGGAAGTATCAACATCAATCCTTACTCAACATCTCTTGATCATCAAAAATTCAAAATCTAAAATCTAAAATCCACAATCTAAAATCGCTATGAGTATAGTAACTGCAATTAGTACCGGAGCAATGGCTTTTAGTGCCACAAATATTGATGATTTAGTCATTTTGACCTTGTTTTTTTCTCAAGTAAATGCTAAGTTTCGCCGCTGGCATATTATTATTGGTCAATATCTAGGTTTTACAGCCTTGATTTTAACTAGTTTGCCTGGTTTTTTTGGGGGATTGATTTTACCCCGCCCCTGGATTGGTTTATTTGGCTTAGTTCCAATTATCATTGGTGTCAAGAGTTTAATGAATCGAGAAACAGATGAACTAGAGGATGCAGAGACAGAAACAAAAGTTTCTCAGGAATCGCTAATAGCGAGATTTTTTAATTTGCAAACTTATAGTGTTGCGGCTGTCACATTTGCCAATGGAACTGATAACATTAGTATTTATGTGCCGATATTTGCCAGCAGTAATTGGCAAAGTCTATTGGTAATTTTGGGTGTTTTCTTTTCACTGGTGGGGGTGTTGTGTTATGTAGCACATAAGTTAACTCACAATCAAGCGTTGGCTACGCCCGCCGAAGGCATCGCTGATATCTTTACTAAATATGGGAATCGCTTTATGTCCTTTATCTTAATCGGATTGGGTACTTTTATCTTCCTCGACAGTCATAGTTTTAGTCTCCTCAATCTTCTGTATAGATAAACGAAGTTTTCTGTTTACATCCTGCTAACAACAATTATCTAGGCATCATAAATATAGATTAAACAAAAGGGGAATTCAAATTGAGCATATTAGCATTTTCTTTACTGGTTTGGTTGGGATCATTTAGTGCCGGCTTAGTCGGAGCATTAACTGGGTTAGGTGGTGGAGTCGTCATAGTTCCGTTATTAACTTCCGTCTTTGGTGTTGATATTCGCTATGCCGTTGGAGCATCATTAGTATCAGTTATTGCGACATCATTAGGTTCAGCTTCTACATATATTAAAAAAGGCTACGCTAATCTGCGCTTGGGGATGTTTCTGGAGGTAGCCACCACCATTGGTGCTTTGATTGGCGCTCTCATTGCCACTCATGTAACCGTAAAAATACTTTCCTTGATTTTGGCAATTGTGCTAATTTATTCAGCATACTTGTCTCAACGCCCCAGACCAGAACAAACAGAAATTGCTCCACCAGATCCTTTAGCAGAATATCTCCAACTTAATGGTACTTACCCCACTCCTGATGGTGTAATCCCTTACCAAGTTCACGCTTTACCTGCTGGGTTCAGTATTATGTTAGTAGCAGGAGTGCTTTCTGGTTTGTTGGGAATTGGTTCGGGAGCATTCAAGGTATTGGCTATGGATCAAGCCATGCGTCTCCCTTTTAAAGTTTCGACTACCACCAGCAATTTTATGATTGGTGTCACAGCCGCAGCCTCAGCAGGTGTTTATTTAACACAGGGATATATAGATCCAGGTTTATCTATGCCGGTGATGTTGGGAGTATTACCAGGTGCTTTTTTAGGAGCGAGAATTTTAATTGGTGCTAAAACCCAAATTTTAAGAATTATCTTCAGCTTTGTATTGGTAGTAATGGCGTTAAAAATGGTCTATAACAGTCTAATAGGAGGGCTGTAATTATGTATAAATTAAATTCTGGTTTTCGGTGGACTTGCACAACAGAGATAGAAAGAAAAGTTGGAAATTTCACTTTTGAATTAGAAGAGCGAGATTGTGATATTCAACAGTTAGAAGAACAGCGTCTTAAAAATCATGATCATGAAAATTTAAGTAATCAAAAACTTACAAAATCAGCAAATGAAAAACAATTAGAATATCTACTCAGTAACCTGCTAATGTATGGAGTTTTAATCGCTAGTTCTATGGTATTATTTGGGGGTATACTATATTTAATTCATCATGGCTCTGAGCCGGCGGAATATCAAATATTTATAGGCACACCATCTGAGTTTCACTCCCCCATAGGTGTAGTAAATGCTGTTTTCGCAGGTAGCCGCCGGGGAATCATTCAATTAGGGCTGTTAATACTCATTGCTATCCCCATTTTGCGCGTGATCATTTCTTTCTGCACTTTTCTTTTACAGCGAAATTTTGTCTATGTAATTATTACGTCATTAGTGCTTGCTAGTTTAACTTATAGCCTGGTTGGCGCATATTACTAATATTTTTCACAAATAGACGGTGTAGAAAATATTGAATTTGATCAAAAAAAACAGTATTGGTTTTGGAGAAACAAATGGACAAAAAAAGGCTAGGTATTACCCTAGCCAAAAATCCACATCAACCGCAAACTATTATTGCTATTTTCAACCAACTAGTACCGCAGGGCGGAATTAAAAATTAACAATTAAAAATTAAAAAAGCAGATTACACAAGCTTTTCAGGAATTTTTAATGGTTGATTAACTTACGTCGCAGTGTACTAGTTACCGCTAATTAAACAATTACCATCGGTTTAAAACCATTTTATAATCCCACGAACGAAGGTATTTATCAATTTTGAGTCCAGGTTATTTCCCCTGGAGAAAATGTAAATAATTTAGTTGTGGGAACTACTCGCTTGCAATTCTCCGACAATTTTGATGATGAAATATGCAAACGATGGTAATTTTTTTGGGTTTATTAGTTGGGGTAAGATCCCCGACTTCTTATTTGATGATGTCAATTAAATTATTAACCAATGATAGAAGTCGGGGATCTCCTTTTTTTAGCAACTTAATATTTTTTTCTTGGACATTTTTAACTGTTTCCAGAGAATACGTATTTGTTTATAAGCCTCTTCTGAGGAAAGTTTACCACCAGTTTGTAGACCAGAAATATAGTTCACTCGTTGTGAAAAATCTTGAAGTTGGGCATTAAATTCTAAACGTTCTGAATTCAAATCTCCATAATAAGGACTACGAGGATAAAGAAAATCAGATAGTTCCGATAGCAAATCAGAGTATTGATTCATAAATACCTTTAGTTACTATATGCTAATTCCTTGACATCAGGTTGGGATTTATTAACAGCTTGGATAAATTCGGTTAAAACTTCTTTGAGACGTTGATCAATTTCTTCATCCAATTGCAAACTACCATCAGCTTGAATTTGAATTTGCTTATCTACTGCGTAAACTGTACTTAAAATATGCCTTGCACCTAATTCACCTAAAACTGGTTTTAAAGCATATTCTATTGATAATAAATGAGCGATTGTACCACCAGTAGCTAACGGTAATAAAACCTTACCATTCAAAGCTTTTTGAGGTAATAAATCTAAAAAAGATTTGAGTAACCCTGTATAAGCAGCTTTATAAATTGGGGTGGCAATAATTACACCACTTGCTTGTTCTAATAATGCTTTTGGTTTTTCTAAAGCTGGACTGTTATAACGTCCATAAACTAAATCTTCAGCAGGTAAATCTCGCACAGAAATAATATTTGTTTCTAAGCCTTGTTCAGAAAGAATTTGAGTTGCATATTCCAAAATTCCGTAGGTTCTAGAAGGATGAGAAGGACTACCCGCAATTGCTAAAATATAAGCCATTTGACAAAAACCTCTTGATTTAATTAATTTTTAACTAATCTACAGTTGCTACTGTTGTTTCTCTAAGTTGTTCTTGAAGCTGTTGAGGAAATTCCCGGTTAGCAACAATTTCACCAAAAGGACTTAATAATTGTGGTTCTATTGTTGGTAAATTATCCAAAGGTAAACGAGGAAAAAGCAATTCTGCTACCCGATAAGCTTCCTCTAAATGGGGATAACCAGAAAAGATAAAAGTATCAATTCCTACGTCTGCATATTCCTGCATTCTTCTAGCAACAGTATCAGGATCACCTACTAATGCAGTTCCCGCACCACCCCGAACCAAACCGATTCCTGCCCATAAATTAGGGCTAATTTCTAATGCTTCCCGACTACCATTATGTAATTCCTTCATCCGCTGTTGTCCAACTGAATCCATGCGAGAATAGGCTTGTTGAGCTTTATGAATAGCTGCATCATCTACATAACGAATTAAATCATTAGCAGCATCCCAAGCTTGACTTTCAGTTTCTCTGACAATGACATGAAGACGAATACCAAAGCTTAACGTTCTCCCTTGTGCTTGAGCTAAACGTCTCACAGCAGCAATTTTTTCTGCCACTTGTTGAGGTGGTTCACCCCAAGTTAAATAAACATCAACGTGCTTGGCAGCAATTACTTGAGCAATCGGAGAAGAACCACCAAACCACAAAGGTGGATGAGGTTTTTGGATATTAGGGAATAGAATTTTCCCCTCTTTAATATTGAGATAGTCACCTTCAAAATTAGAAATTTCACCGCCAGCAATTTCTCGCCAAACTGTTAAAAATTCATCAGTTAATTGATAGCGATCGTCATGACTAAGATGCAACCCATCACCAGCTAATTCAACAGGATCACCACCAGTCACGACATTAATTAATAATCTTCCGCCAGAAATTCTATCAAAAGTTGCTGCCATTCTCGCCGCTACTCCTGGTGACATCAACCCCGGACGGATTGCTACTAAAAACCGCATTTTTTTAGTGTGCGTTACCAAAGTTGAAGCCAAAATCCAGGCATCTTCACAGGAACGACCGGTAGGTAATAAAGCCCCTGTAAACCCTAATTGATCAACCGCTTGGGCAATTTGTCGCCAATAATCAAAATTAACTGAACGACCACCTAGAGCAGTTCCTAGATAGCGTCCATCACCATGTGTGGGAATAAACCAAAGAACTTGCATAATTCTTATTTAAGTGTAAAATTTTTCAATCAATAACTACACTAACTCTATCGGTAAACAGTATTATTTGGGTAATGACTAAGAGTATTACATAAATGGACTAAGAAAACAATACTTTTACCAAAATCAACTTTAATCCTATCGGGTATTAGTAGATTAACCCTTTAAATAACTGGGATTCCATTGCAACCAGTAGTTTTCCAAAGCTTTAGCAATTATATCAGCCAGTTTACCGAACAAGGCATAGATTACAATACTTAAAACCACAACATCAGTTTGCATAAATTCTCTAGCATTGGTAGCCATATAACCAATACCGGAATCAGCAGCAATAGTTTCTGCAACAATGAGAGTTAACCACATAATCCCTAACGAAAACCGCACACCCACTAAAATTGAAGACATAGCCCCTGGGAGAATAATTCGCCAGAATAAACCCCAAGTATTTAAACCGTAGATCTTACCCATTTCAATCAATCCGTGATCAACACTACGAATCCCATGAAAAGTGTTTAAATAAATGGGAAACATAACACCTAAAGATACTAGAAATAATCTCGCCTCATCACCAATTCCAAACCATAAAATTACCAATGGAATTAATGCTAAGTTAGGAATATTTCGTAGCATTTGCAGAGATGTATCTAGTAACTTTTCCGCAATAGGAGAAATACCATTAAGTAAACCTAAACTAAAGCCAATACTTCCCCCTAATAAAAAACCAGATATTGCTCTTAGAGAGCTAATACCAATATTTCTGGGAAGTTCACCGCTTTGAGTTAATTTAATAGCAGCCGTAACAACTGCTAAAGGTGCTGGCAATATTCTTGTAGGAATAACACCAATAGAAGATAAAAATTGCCACAATATAATTATTGTAATTGGTACAACCCAGGGTATGAATGATTGGAAATAGCGATTTTTGATAAACTTAAACTGGAACTTATTTTTTTTAGTTCCATACTTTGAGAAGAAATCAGTAGCAGGAGAGGAAACTTTCATAATAATTTATTAAGTGATGAGGAAAATAATTATGGCGGGATTTAACCGCCGTGGTAAAAATCAGAATAACTACAGGTTATTTCTTACTAATTCTTTGGGGTGTAATAGCTGCATATTGTTGAGAACTTAAAACCGACTCTTTAATGGAAATTTGTTTAGGAATAACACCTTCTTTATAAAACAAATCTGCAATGCGTTGTTGTTCAGCAACAAGAGATGAGTTAATTGGGCGGATACGGAATGTACGTCTCCGAACTACCACAGCTAAAAGTGCAGGATCAAGTTTTAGTTCAGGTGCAAGAATTTTTACAACTTCATCAGGATTAGATTCTGCCCATTCTCCTAATTTATCTACCTCCTCTAAAACTATCCGCACAACTTCTGGATTTTCCACAGCAAAACTCCGTCTAGCCATATAAAATCCGCCTTGAGTGGCAATTCTGGAAGCATTTCTTAAAACACGAGCATTAGCATTTTTTTGGACGAATGCAACAAATGGGTCCCAAGCAACCCAAGCATCAATTTTCTTTTGAATAAAAGCATCACGGGCTTCTGCTGGAGTTAAACTAACTGCTTGGATATCGCTATATTTCAAACCAGCTTCAGCTAATGCTCTCAGGAGTAAATAATGTGATGCTGATCCTTTTTGAAAAACAACTTTCTTACCTTTAAGATCCTTAACTGTCTTAATAGGAGAATCTTTTTGAACAACAATAGCACTACCTTCTCCACTACTAGGTTTACGTCCAGCAATATAAGCTAATTGAGCGCCAGCAGCTTGAGCAAAAATCGGTGGAGTTTCTCCCACAGAACCAATATCAACTTTGTTTGCATTCATGGCTTCCATTAGTTGTGGTCCAGCAGGAAACGGAGACCATTCTACCTTGATACCTAAAGGTTCAAGACGCTTATCTACCACTCCTTTGATTTTCACAATATCACCAGATGTTTGATAAGCAAGTCGGACTACTTTTGTCTTGATACCTGTTTTGTTAGTAGCATTTTGAGCTTGTACTATACTAGTCGCAATAGGAGCAGAAAGAAAAACCAAAGCTAACGCTGAGTATTGAATAAATTTCTGTAAAACTGTGCGGCGTTGTTGATTAAAGTTCATAATTATGTCTCCTCACTTAATTTCAATTCAAATCGTTTTATTCCAGAACCTAAAATGGGCGACTACCCGCTAAACTAATGCGTTTCATAACTCGACGTTGATTGGGATCAAAAGCTTGGCGATAATGCAAAGTAGATTGATTATCCCAGTAGACAATATCGCCTACAGACCACTTATGTTGATAATAAAATTTAGGCTGATGCAGATGATTTCTCAACTGTTCAATTAATTCTTTGCCCTCTTGGGGTTCTAAACCAACAACTTCAACTTCTGTGGTGTAATCTAAATACAAAATCTTCTTACCACTCTCTGGATGTGTTCTCACCAATGGGTGAGGAAAGACAGGACTAATGAGAGGAATATTCTTATTCTCACGATATTTTTGGCGAGGTTCTCCTGGCTTATTTAAAAATGGATTATAAGTAATCAACCGCAAATCGGCAATTCGTTGTTTGGTTGATTCATCCAAAGTTTCATAAGCTAAATTGAGATTTAACCATGCAGTAAGTAGAACGGCTTGAATAATTCAAAGTTTGTAGTGAGGAATTTATTCCTCATTTGAGGGCTGAAGCCCTTACTACGAAATCATCTCCAGATTTTTTACATTACTTAATCTACTTTGATTTATTTTCGTCTACTTACT
>NZ_JAQMTJ010000029.1:0-34157 GCF_028330815.1 Dolichospermum lemmermannii CS-548 | reverse complement strand
GAACAGGGAACAGGGAACAGGCAAGAATTATTACCACTGACAACTGTACGGGCGAAGCATTTGGAGAACTATTTTTGGCAATGACCGATAATTTATCTTCCAAATGCTTCGCCCCTACTAACAACTGACAACTGACAAAAAGTCCATTTTTTGTAGGTTGGGTTAAGCGACAGCGCAACCCGACGCATTTGTTGGGTAACATACGTCAACCCAACCTACAAATCAAGAGTTTTTTCGATTTGGACAAGGTATTGTTACATAGATTGAATTTTTAACGCCAACTTAACTTATTGTTGATGTTTTTTTGCTTTTTAATCGCTTTAACCCTACACCAAGACCAATTCCTGTTATAGAACCAAGAATAGTACCACTCCCTGAAATATCCCAAGGCACAGCCACAGCTGTAGCGAACCATCGGTTGGGATTATTCCAGTGATATATGTTGTAGGAGTGTTGAACTTCTCCTATATATGGAGATTGGGTTGAATTGTTCGGCTGTATTGACGCTAAACTTAGAATAGTGTTCGGACTTGCATATACGTTTGGATTCTGGGTTGCGTAAGCGAAGTACACTCCTGCCCAATCATTCCCATTTATTCCAGTCGGATTCACGTAACAACCGCCTAATTGACAACCAACAACACTAGCCAATCC
Source organism: Dolichospermum lemmermannii CS-548 (assembly GCF_028330815.1). NCBI lineage: Bacteria > Bacillati > Cyanobacteriota > Cyanophyceae > Nostocales > Aphanizomenonaceae > Dolichospermum > Dolichospermum lemmermannii. The sequence goes on along the minus strand of NZ_JAQMTJ010000029.1, from coordinate 33,503 downwards.
ATTAGCAAGAGATTGATTTCCCCACAACGCATTAAGTGGACTGTTCAAAGCGTTTGTGCCGGAAAAAGCATCATTGCCATTGAAACTGTGTTTAGTTACATCGTACTTTAAACCATTATAGGTAAAAACAACAGCACCAGCAGGGGAAGCAGAAGCAATCGTCCCAGCCAAGGTAGCACCAGCGATAGCTATACAAACTTTTTGGTTGATGAACATGGTGTTCAAAAATAAAATAGTTAACACAAACAAAATTTAACACTATGTCACCATAAATTAAATATTGAATCTCATAACAAAATTTCGTAGTTAAAGACATAGTAACCCCAAAATAACAAAATTAGCTCGCAAAGACAATCTTCCTGAACCAGTCTACATAGCTCGTATGTTGACATAAAAAATTCTCTAAATATCGCAGTTTACCTCACTTGGTCGTACTCACAATGCTTATACAGCCTTTGAACCATCCTAATTTGGCTACAGTATTGACAAATTTAATTATTTCTAATTGCAGATTTTTAGAACAAAACTGTTCCCAGTTAAGAGTTAAGAGTTCCCTACCCTGACAGACAACTTTTTCAAAAACTCCTAATTATCAAAAACCATGGTACAATAAATAGTTCTCTAAAACAGTGCTGGGTGAAGAACGTAGAGACAAAACTCAGCACACCTACACACTCAGCACTAAAGAACTCTAGTTTATGCCATTGCCAATTGTTGCAATTATCGGTCGCCCCAATGTGGGCAAATCCACCTTTGTTAATCGTCTTGCCGGAGATCAAACGGCAATAGTCCATGATGAACCAGGGGTAACACGCGATCGCACCTATCGTCCAGCTTTTTGGAATGATCGGGAATTTGTGGTAGTGGACACAGGTGGCTTGGTTTTTAATGATGACACCGAATTTCTCCCCATGATTCGCCAACAGGCGTTAACAGCACTTTCAGAAGCTTGTGCTGCTATTTTTGTTGTGGATGGACAAGCTGGTTTGATGCCCGCAGATGAAGAAATTTCTGAATGGTTACGTCAACAACCAGTACCCGTATTACTGGCTGTAAATAAATGTGAATCTCCAGATCAAGGGGTGATTCAAGCCGCTGAATTTTGGGAATTGGGACTAGGTGAACCTTTCCCCATTTCCGCGATTCATGGTAGTGGGACAGGAGAAATCCTGGATGAGTTAATGAATCACATTCCTCTGATAGTAGAAGAACAGGAAAATAAGGAAATTAAAGTTGCCATTATTGGTAGACCAAATGTAGGCAAATCCAGCCTACTCAATGCGTTTGTTGGTGAATATAGAGCTATTGTCAGTCCTATTTCTGGAACAACTAGAGATACAATTGATACAGTAGTTGAACGAGGTGATCAAACCTATAGGTTAATTGATACTGCTGGTATTCGCAAAAAGAAACATATCGAATACGGGACAGAATTTTTCAGTATTAACCGCGCTTTCAAAGCTATTCGCCGCTCTGATGTGGTTTTATTAGTGATTGATGCCGTAGATGGCGTAACTGAACAGGATCAAAAATTAGCAGGTCGCGTTTTAGAAGAAGGTCGCGCTTGTGTTATTGTCGTTAATAAGTGGGATGCTGTCGAGAAAGACTCGTATACCATCTATGATCATGCAAAAGAATTGGAATCACGCTTACACTTTACAGAATGGGCAGATACCATTTATGTTAGTGCTGTTACGGGACAACGGGTAGAAAAGATTTTAGAATTGGTAAATACAGCGGCTGAGGCACACAAACGCCGTGTGAGTACATCAGTAATTAATGAAGTGCTAGAAGATGCTATCAGTTGGCATTCACCACCGACTTCACGGGGCGGTCGTCAGGGTAAGATATACTATGGTACTCAGGTGAGTAGTCAGCCTCCTTCTATCGCGCTGTTCGTTAATGACAATACCCGCTTTAATGATAATTATCGCCGTTACATTGAACGCCAATTCCGCAAACAGTTAGGCTTTCAAGGTACACCCATTCGGCTATTTTGGCGCAGTAAGAAAGTTCGAGACGTGGAAATTGGCGGTCCAAATCGCGCTACTCGTGTAAAATAGGAAACGTAAGGAGTCAGTTAGGAAGCCAAAAAGGAAGCCAGGGAATAAATTCCCTGTCTAAAAGCTAAAGTCGGTTAAAACCGACTGTTTTATGTTTATTTATTCTATAAATAGGATAATTTTTGATTTTGAGTTAATCAGAGTGCGTTTTAACGTACTTTAGCTATTAGACCGGAGTTTTATTTCCGGGTGGCTTACTGACAACTGACCAATGACAACTGACAAAATATGGATTTATTGCGATCGCTTCCTCTCGGACTTTACTTAGAAGAACCGCAAACTTGGTTACATAAACTCGACCCGCGAGTTAAGTTAATTTGGTTATTGAGCTTTCTGAGTAGCTATATTGTCGCTAATAACTATTGGCGGGTATTATTGGTATTACTGCTAATTACTTTTACTGTATTTGCCAAAATTCCCCTGCGAGTATGGCGACAACAAATGGGCTGGTTGTTGATATTATCATTTATGGTATTAGTCATTGCCTCCATTAGTCCTGATGGATTAGGTGTAAGTTATCAGTCTCGCTTACCTGCAAATGAACAAATCCTCACCCAACCAATAACTGATAAAAAGATCCAAGTTACTCCCGAATTAGCAGATAGTAATAAAGAATATAGCTATGTGCTATTTAATAAAGGATTTGTGAAAGTAAATCGCCGTTCTTTGGATTTGGCAATTAGCTTGAGTACAATGGTTTTTACATTAATCTACAGCACTAATTTATATTTGCTCACAACTGCACCAGAAGAAATTACTTCGGGAATGGAAAGTTTAATGCAGCCGTTGAGAAGGTTCAATATTCCCGTTACAGAAATTACCCTGACGTTAACTTTATCTTTGCGGTTTATTCCCCTTGTTTTAGAAGAAATCCAAAACCTAGTGCGTTCTGTAATGACTAGGGCAATTAATTGGAAAAAGCTAGGATTAAAAGGAGGGGCAAAAGTTTGGTTAATTGTGACTGAGAGATTATTAGAAAATCTGCTTTTGCGGGCGGAACAAATGGCAAATGCGATGATGGTAAGGGGTTTTACGAGTCCTAATGAACATCGAGTTAAATGGCAGGAATTAAAGTTGAAAATGGGTGATTGGTTAGCGATCGCCACTTTAATGATATTTTGGGTAATCAGGATAGCTTTTGGTGCTGATGTTTCTTAAATAGACACCTGGCGAAAAAAAATGTAGAGACGTTCCATGGAACGTCTCTACTGGGTGAATAAATTGATTATTTTTTAGTGCTGAAAATGGTAGTAAACATCATTAACATTCCCCCTGCCAAAATAATGATTGCTAATCCTCCAGCCACTAAATCCAAAGTATTACTATCTATGGTCATATTATTCATGCTCCTCTAAATTATACATTATGAATAATAATACACAACTACAAGTTATTCTTTCTAATTCTATTATTGCCACCGTCTTACCTGCAATAGCCCAACTCGATTTACCTAACTGGTGGTTGGCTGGGGGTGCAGTCAGAAATACCGTTTGGCGTTCTCTGTTTGGGAAAGAATGTGATTTATTTATTAAAGATTTTGATATTGCTTTTTTTGATGAAACAGGAAATCGTGAACAAGAATTATTTGCTAAGTCTACTTTAAAAACACAATTTCCTGAACAGGAGTTTGATGTCAAAAATCAAGCTAGTTTTGGAAATTGGCGGGCTGGAAATATGATTTTTAATAGTACAGAAGATGGGATTATAAATTGGTTACATACGGCGACTGCTGTGGGAGTTAGGATGACTAAACAGGGAGAATGGCAATTTTTTACTCCCTACGGTTTAGATGATTTATTTAAGGGGATTATTCGACCAACACCAATACATATTCATAATCCAGATGCTGATCAAAAAGCGGCCAGTTTTTTGCAAAAATGTCCTTGTCTGCGGTTGGGAAAGGATGAGTTATGATTGATTAATATGGGCGACTAGAAGTGGTAGCTACACAGACAAAATCCACCTGCGTAGGTTTAAAAACACTGTGAACACACGATAAAGTATATTTTCCAGGAATACTACTATGTATCAAACAGATCCACCCCGTTCACCTCAAGAAGTGTTACCAACGATGTATGATCTCAAAAGTGAAGATCCAGAGGAGAAAGGTTTGCCTGATCAATTTCATTTATTACAACCTCGTTTATTAGACGAAACTTTTAATTCTCCTCCCTATCCTAGCAACAAAATATTTACCGCTAGTGATCTGAACCTCTATTATGATCCTCATCATCCCACATGGTACAAAAGACCAGATTGGTTTGTATCTGTGGATGTTTCTCCTCTTTATAAAAATGGTGATTTACGTTTAAGTTATGTAATTTGGCAAGAGGGAATTACTCCTTTTATTATAGTTGAATTACTATCACCAGGAACTGAAAAGGAAGATTTAGGACAGACTTTGCGGAATGTGGAAAAACCGCCTACAAAATGGGAAGTTTATGAACAGATTTTAAGGATTCCCTATTATGCTATTTTTGACCGTTACAAGTATGAGTTTAGAATGTTTAAATTAGATGGTGGTCGTTATGCGGAAATAGATTTATCATCATCAAATTCTCGTTTTTGGATACCAGAAATAGAATTAGGTTTGGGAGTTTGGGAAGGAACTTATAATAATATTCAGCAGCCTTGGTTACGCTGGTATGATGTTTCTGGTAATTGGGTTTTGACTCCAATAGAACAAAAGGAAAGGTTGATAGAACAGTTAAGAAAGTTGGGTGTTGAACCTGATATTTAATTTGTCTGAAATGGCTAACGCCACGCTTCGCTATCAGGATATCCAGGATTTCAGGATTTCAGGATTTCAGGAGTTTCAGGAGTTTTGCCTTATTTAGACAATTGGTAGCATTTCAGCTACTACAATTTATAAATCAGGAAAATCTAAAGGAGATATTGTTTGGTGTTCTGTGAGAATTGCTTGAGATCATAGTCATAATCATTATAATCGTCAAAATAATCATCATAATCAGAAATATAATCATCATAATAATCATCATTATTGTTTAAATCCGCTGCCGGATAATTATCTTCATAATCATCACTAACTTGAGTGTTATGTTTTGTTAATGGCTCATATATTTTTTCGGATTTGATATTATACATTTTACAAATATCAACCCGACGGAATAGATAGTCATCAAACCAACCCTTCACAAATTCGTAATCAACATCCTCTCCCCAATAATCCAACCAAATTCCCCCTGCATTGCCTGGGAAGTATCCTGTCGGTGCGTTAATATCATTTGATGCATTAATTTCATAAATATATCTGCCTATTTTATGAATAAACTGATTCCACATCTTGCTATCATATGTTTTAGCTAAACCTTGATAAATAATTTTCTGCACAGAAAACCCAAATTTACCATTACTGTATTTCACCCATAGATAGTCAATAGTGCAGAGGTCTTCATAGGGAAACTTATCAATACTATCATGATCTAACCAACTTTCTCCGTCCTGTTTCGCAACTGCTAACATTACACCTCTGGTTTCTTCATCTGCTTCCGTCCATTTTCCAGTTTTGAGTAAATCACGCAGCTTTCTATAATCCATTCCTGATGCTGATATTAGCTTAACATCATCATACTGAATCTTTTGAAGCTGTTCAAAAGTTTTATGGTAATCATGAAAATTATTTCCTTGTTTGTAAATAGAGGCTGCTTTGTTTAAATCATCTATTGCGACTTGCTTATTTCCTAAAATAAAAGTGTAATCATCAATTGCATCATAATATCGTTCTAATTTGTAATAAGCATTTCCTCGATTGTCGTAAACACTATCAGATGCAGGATTTAAGTTAATAGATTGGGTGTAATCATCAATCGCATCATAATATCGTTCTAATTGGTAATAAGCATTTCCTCGATTATTGTAAGCATTATCAGATGCAGGATTTAAGTTAATAGCTTTGGTGTAATCATTAATCGCATCATAATATTGTTCTAATATGTAATAAGCATTTCCTCGCTTGTTGTAAGCATTATCAGATGCAGGATTTAAGTTAATAGCTTGGGTGTAATCATCAATCGCACCCTTATAGTCTCCTAAAGTATAGCGAGCGTTACCTATTTTGTAATAAATAATTGCCATAGTTGCATCACTTACATAATAATTACTGGCTTCATTTGATATTAAATATAAGGCGTGATAATAATCGAAAATAGCACCTTGATAATTTTTATTATTAACACATTCATCACCTAATATGATATATTTATCAGAATCATAAGATGTGGAAGATTTGAAATTCTCTAAATAGCCACGTAACCCACCAAGATAAAATAATTCATCTATTCCTAATGAAGCTTTAGTATCAACAGATTTAATCATATTAGTTGGTAAAAACCCAGCTATAATAAGTCCATATTCTTTTTCCGTATCACTAAATTCTTCTTGACATAAAATACAAATTAAAAGAGCATTTTTTTCAATTTCTTCTCTGTCAATTGACCATTGAACTTTATCAAAATTTCCATAACGGGTTTTAACCTGAATACCAATTGATGAATCAGAAGTTAAGGTAAAATCAATTTTTCCATCTCCACCAATGCGTTTTTCATAATCAACCTCAGTTACAAAATTACCTAAACGACTTTTAACAACTTCCTCACCCAGCTTTCCCTTGAAATTATTGATAACAACATCACGAATAGGAGTTGAAGAAGTATGTCTATATTTTTCAGCCATATCCCAGCAAAAATCCCGTAATTGCTGTAACCTCTCTCCAGAGATAACTGTCAACTCACTATGCTGGCCTTCCTTCTTACAATGGAGTAAGTCACCAGATTTCAGTCTTTGAATAAAATCAGTCTGCTGTGCTTTGAGTATAGTTGTCCAGTCCATTTGTCAAAACCCACCTTTATCTGACAAAAAGTATTTATTCTATTATTCCCTATCAAGCAACAAAAAGCACTAATCTAGATCACATTGCAGTTTTTGAGTCTAACCGAAAAGTATAGAATCCTCAAACCCTAAAAACACAACTCAAACAAACATCCTGTAAATCCTTAAATCCTGGATATCCTGATTCTGACAATTTGACAATTTAATTTTATAACCCTATGAGTTTTGACAACGTTTGTAAACTACTAGCAGAAAAATATCCCTTTGACTTTGCTAAATGGTTACTTCCCCAAGAACCAAAAACCATCAAAGTCTTAAAAACAGAATTGAGTATAGAACCAATTCGCGCTGATTTTGTCACCTTCCTACAAACAGAAAATCGGATTTTACATATTGAATTTCAAACTAACCCACAATCTAAACCTCCCATTCCTTTTAGAGAGTTAGACTATTCAGTGAGATTAATCCGTACATATCAAGTTCCTGTAATCCAACTAGTGATTTTCTTACAAGAAACAGATGATCCAATTGTTTTTACTGAAGAATATGTTACAGCAGTTTGCGATCAAGTCCAGTACAAAAATAGCTATCTAAATAGGGTCAAAAAACAATCCACAATGATTAAACCAATTGAGAGAATTTTCATCAGTAATAGCATTAACCGCCATAGTAATTGCCTCATCAAGAGCATCAACACTACGAGCTTTTGCAGAACGTAAGATTTCTTTTAACTTTGACCAACATAATTCAATGGGTGATAAATCAGGGGAGTATGCAGGTAAAAATTTAACCTTTGCTCCAACAGATTCAATCAAAACTCTTGCCTTTTCGGCATAATGTACAGGTAAATTATCCATGACTACAATTGCGCCAATCCACAACTGAGGTAGTAAGATTTGTTCAATAAAAACTAAAAAACTAGTAGTGTTTAAACTACCAGGAAAGGTCATAGTGGCAATTAACCCTTCATCACTCATAGCTCCAATTAATGTGATGTTTTTACCTTTATTTCCTGGACGATCATCATAGACCCTTTCACCTTCAACACCTCTACCGTAGTTTCGTGTCATAGCCAGGTTTACACCTGTTTCATCAATGAATACAAGGTTTTTGACATCTATTGTATCCAGCCAACGTCGAAATTCATAACGCATTTCTTGTACTCTTTGTGTTTCTTGCTCACTTGCTACTAAAGTTTTTTTCTACGTCTTAAGTCTAAGCGTTTTAGAGTTTTAGAGTTCGGGATAAACTGGATATACTTACCTCTATTTCTGTTTGATCCTTTATTACTGCTTGAATTTCCCGTAAATATATATCATTCTGCTCTATCACTATTTTTTTCAACAATTCTTCTTCTTTACCTTTAATTAAAGAACGGCGGTCTCCACCTTGGGGTTTGGGTTCTATCTTCCCCGTTTCTCTATATTGGCGGAAAATGTTCTAATTCCATTGTCCATTTTTCCTTGTTTAAACAACTACTTTATTCTTAAATTTTTGGTGCAATCTTGAGTATGATTAGTAATGTTATTTAATAGTTTTTAAGAAAAATTTACAATTTATATCATTTATTCCTAATCAATTATCAATAAATAGAAATTATTGACAATTGGTAAAAATTTATTTAATCCTGAAACTCTTTCCAGTCAACACTTGTAAGTTATTCTCTTACGTTGAACTCAGGTGGAATCAGCAAAACTATTACTGGTAGATGACGTACAAGGGTTGAAAAAAAGGTGCGTTAGGCTAAAGCCATAACACACCCCAATTAAACTAAATTGCAAATACAACTAAGGATACAAACCTCGATCATTCAAAGCTTGCGCGACTCTACCTACACCCAAAGTATAAGCAGCTAATCGCAGATTTACCCCCCGTGCTTGCGACTCATGAATCACCTTGCGGTAAGCCTGAACCATCAAATGTTCCATTTCCCGGTTGACTCGTTCTTCGTCCCAGAATAGGTAAGAAAGACCTTGTACCCATTCTAAATAACTTACTACTACACCCCCAGCATTGGCTAAAATATCCGGTAACACAGTCACTCCCTGGGCTTCTAGAACGCGGTTAGCTTCCAAAGTCACAGGACCATTAGCAGCTTCTGCAACAAATCTGGCTTGAATTTGATGAACATTTTCTGCGGTAATTTGGTTTTCCAATGCGGCGGGGATCAACACATCACAAGGTAAAGTTAGTAAATCTGCATTACTAATGGGTGTACCTTGGGGAAATCCCACCACACTGCGGCGGTTTGCAGCAGAGTAGGCTTTGACAGCGGAAATATCAAGACCAGCTTCAGAAAATACACCACCCGCACCAGTGGAAACAGCGATAATTTTCGCTCCCTCTTGATGTAGTAATTCCGCCACAGCCCCGCCCACATTACCGAAACCTTGAATTGCTACCCTTACTCCCACAAGGGATTTACCCTGATCTGCAAGTGCTTCACGGACAATAATCATCACACCGCGTCCGGTTGCCATTTCTCGTCCAAGAGAACCACCAATAGATAAGGGTTTACCTGTGACGACTCCAGGGACAGAATGACCAACATTGACAGAATAGGTATCCATCATCCACGCCATTTCCCGCGCTGATGTCCCCATGTCTGGGGCTGGTATATCTACTGATGGTCCAATGTCTTTAATTAATTCACTAATATAACGGCGGCTAATCCGTTCTAATTCCCCCACACTGAACTTTTTGGGGTCTATGGGAATTCCCCCTTTGCCACCACCATAGGGAATGCCTAACAATGCACATTTCCACGTCATCAGCATTGCTAGGGCGGATACTTCCCGTAATGTCACCGCTTCATGGTAACGAATCCCACCTTTATAGGGTCCTAAAATATCCGAATGTTGTACCCGGTGTCCTGCAAAAACCCGCACTTCCCCATTATCCATTTTTATGGGAATGGAAACTGTAACAACTTTTCGCGGATGACTGAGTATTTCTACGATACCTTGATCTAATTTTAATTCTTTAGCCGCCCATTCTAAATAGCTACAAGCTTGATCATAAGGGCAAATATGCGCCGGAGAATGATTTTCCATAAGTGGGAGAGATGTTGTCACCATAATACTTACTCCTCATCACGGTATCTTCGTAAACCGGATTGATATAGTTAGCTTATCCTCTTTTTGAGAAAAGATATCAATTTTGTAGTTTTTGTTACAATTTTATTTTTTTTTGTAAGATACTCCGCGATATCCCCGACTTCTCGAAGAAGTCGGGGATCTGAGGGTTACTATTAAAATGGACTCAACCCAAATTTTCGATAAATGTCTCTTGTGTAAAACTCCCATGTAAACCATAGGGAATATGATGTTTCAGGTGTAGTTTTGCAACTGGTTTCTCTTTTTCCAGATTTTCAGCATCTAAAATCACTACATCAGAACGATGATGTTCTGCATCATAAACTAACGCTATTAACCACCCATCATCTTCTGTTTGGGAATTTGGACGAGGAATAAAAATTGGTTCCCCTATAAAACCTCGCGGTGCTGCACTCCATAGTTGTTTTCTTCCTGACTCTAAATCTACCTTAAAAATGGCTTGTAATGGTGCGTTCACCGTTGATTGATGAGCGGCAGCACTATATAAATAACGATAGGATTTACCTACGTAATTCGGGTGAATTGTGGGAAATTCAGTGGGACGAGGATCTATTAACTGATTTTGCACTTTATTCTCTGATAAATTCAGATTAAATCGCCATAGTTGGGGAGGTGAATTTGTATCAAAATCAGTTTTTCGATAATCGCTATTGGGTTCGACTTCTGTTAATGATTCATAGCAGATAGAATCAATGATAATTTCATTACCCACTTCAAAAGCATTAACATGATGAAAAATAAAACCGGCTTGGGTTTCTAAAACTTTGACATTTTCAGTTTGTGTTTTGCGAGGGATAATAATAATTCTTGTGGGTTGATTTTTTTGAAATTTAATACATTGGGCTGCGCTGGATATTCCCAAAGCAAAAGGTATGGGGTTAAAATCAACAGGATTTTGAAAGAAGATACAGTAATTTTCTGTAATTACAAAATCATGAATAAAACAAAAACCAGGAACGCTATGATTTTGTTTGCTGGTAATTTCCCCATTTGTGTTCAATTCAAAGATTGTAATTGTGGTTGATAGTCCCGGTTTAATAGCAAAGTTGACTAAGGTGCCATTTGGATCAATTCGTGGGTGGGCACTAAAGGCTTCTCCTTTGGATAAAACACCGTTAAAATATTCATTTCCTAATGTTTCTAAGGTTTGGGGATTAAGTGAATAAGGTTCGGCTGCTTCCCATAATGCTAAGAGTTTTTTACCCCAATAAATCACATTTGTATTCGCAATGTTTTTAATTTTTAAATCAAAAATATTAGCTAACCAACCACCAGGTTTTTGTGTACCAAAAACACCACGATAAAGAATTTTACCTGCTTTCTGTTCTGCTAAATAACCGGCTGTTTGCACAAATCGGTTACGAAAATGGGCGCGGCCATTGGTAAATGTAATGCGGCTAATCATTCCGTCACCATCAAAAGGATGATGTAATCTTTCCTTGTTGATATCTAATAAACCAGCCCCATTCCTAAATAATGTTCCTGCTAATTCTGGAGGAATTTCTCCTTCTATATCATCAATCCAATAGTCATATTCTTCGGTAAGAGATTCATATCCTCCTTGCCAGTCTTTGAGGGTATAGGATTTCTCTAAAACTTGACTATCTTGGGGTTCTAATATTTGCATTTTTTGTTTGCTATGCTGAAAAACTAGATTGATTGACTATGCTCAATCTCAATTTTAGCATCTGGTAGCCAGTTAATAAAAAATATTGGGATAAGTGAGCTACAGTTAGTAATAATGATTAACAACCATAATGAATCAAATTGATGTTCTGTGATTCCCAACCATTTCATCATGATTGATCCTAATGCGTAAGAAACTGTTCCTCCTAAATTAAATACAGACATTATTAAAGCAAAGAATGTGGCCTCTATGCCGGGAGGACAAAGTTTTGTTGATAATACTAATATAGGCATAAATAAAACTTGCCCAATCACAGTAATAATTAAACTATCACCTAAACTGAACCAATGATCATCTATTCCTAAAAGTCTGTTGGTATGAGTTACTAATAATAAAGTTGTCATTCCTAAAGCTGTGGATAGAAAAATCCCCCAACTAAACATAATTCTAAAGGGGATAGTTTTCAGGTAACGTTGAAAAGCCCAAACTCCAATTAAGGAAGCCAAACTGGTGACTAACCGAACTCGCCCTAAAAATTCTGGTTGAAATTGTAGTTCGTTAGTTGTAAAATAGAAAAATGCTGATTCGGCATTTGGTGTAGCGTGCCAAACAAATATAAATGCTGTTGGTAGCCAAATTGCTTTTTGCGTAATAGCTTGGCGGATCTGTCCTAATTGATATTTTGTGTTATTGCTTTTTTTATCATCTTTATTAATAGGTTTTTCGGAAATTAACCAAGCTACAGATGAGATAATTAGCGGGAATAATGCTGTTATTAAAAATACTGTACGGTTGGTAAAATATTCTAAAAGTAAGCCGCTAAGGTAAGCTGTACACAAGCCACCTATGGCTGAACTACCCCAACAAAGAGATTGTAAAGAACCTATTTTGGCTTCTGATTCACTTCTAGCTCTTTCAACTACTATGGAATCAACTATCACATCACTAATAGCTACAGAGAGAGAAGAAAGTACAATCATAATTGTGGCTGTTGTGCTAGTATGAACCACTGTTCCTAAACATACCCAAGCTGTACAGCCCAGAATTCCTGATAGAACTATGTAAGGCTTTCTATGGTAGCCAAATAATGGTAAACTATCAGAGATAAAACCATATAATGGCTTAGTCATCCAAGGTATGGTACTGATGCCCACGATTGCTGACATCTGCACTGGACTTAATAGCAATTCATCTTTGAGAAAAAAGCTAACAGCTAAACGGGATAATGCCAAGATGCCTTGAACAAAATAGATGGTAAGAATTGCTATTAACTCAGCACTAGGTTCGTTACCTAAGAGAATTTTTCGGGTTAGTAAATCTTTGAATTTGGGTAAGGTAGGGGAGTCATTTAGCATTTGGATGAATAACAATTAAGTTTTATTTACTTTTATATCATAGATTTTTAAATTGGGGGTAAGTTTTTATTAATTATGAATAAAAGCGAACAACCATGTTCAATGAATTGCAATATTTTTGATACATTTATAGAATTTGTATAAGAGGATGTTTTAAAAGTTTTTAATGTGTAAACAGACCCCTCTCCAAACCTCTCCCCTGGTAGGGGAGAGGCTTTAAAACCCCCATTCCCTTGTAGGGAAGGGGGGGAGGGGGGTTAGGTTTTTGGAGATTATGGGTTTCATATAATACTTTTCAAACAACCTCTAAGTTTCTCTACCAAAGGACATTCCGCAGATGTGACTGATGATTATTGATAAGTAATCAGACAAAATTAATTAGATAGTTTTCTGCAAATTCTCTGAGAATTTTTTCAACAAATGCGACGAAAGTTTTCCAATCTTTGTAAGCAATGCCAAAAATTTCTATTTACTACTTTTATCGAGAACTATCTAAGTAGGTGAACACAATAAAACCAATCTGTGTAAAGAAAAGTAAAATCGCTCAAACCCTCTTCACTCTTGCCTCTTGCCTCTTGCTTAGTGCCATAACGACGATTTACAATGCTAACCTACTTACATCTTTGTGGTCAAATAAACAAAATATCCCACCAATAATGCCGAAATGGCTTATGGGTGGGACTCATGGTAGTTTAGTTAAGAATTTTTCTCCAAGTAAAAACTAGGTTCTTCCTGGTTTTTTCTTAGAAATCATCAAGAAACTGACCAATACGATTAATTACAGGGTCTACTTCTTGAGGTATGGCTGGTGCCACGCTAACGCTATCAGAAGGAATACAAGTAAGTGGTTCCTGATTCAGGATGATTGTCAACTTTGCTACTTGTTGAGTAAGTTGCAACATTTGACTTTCCATAGACTCCAAACGATGAGACTCTTTAGCAAAAAAACGTTCTTCAAAACCAGCTATTTGATTTTGGATCTCACCGATTTTTTGTTCAACCGTGGTTAGATTTGCTATTTTAGAAGCTAGTTGTACAGGTTCTGGGACACACAAAAAGTTCCAAAGAGCCTCTTTACACAGGTCACTGAAAGTTTTATCTGGCTGTGTCTCTAAGTAGTTTTCCACCTGCGCTAACAAGCTCTCATCAGCAATTTCTGGATTGAACGTAACGGATTTAACTACCTTTTTTGACCATTGGAACATCGGTTTTATGACCTAGCACGAACAGCAGCAGATAATTGCGCTTCTCCATAAATATACTGCCCCAAAGCATTAGCCTGGCGAGAAGGTGCAGCTAAGTAAGCGTTGATTTGAGCTTCTTTGAGCAGACGTTGGACATCTTCCCAGAAAAATTCTCCACCACCACCTGTAATAATCACATCAGTTACCCGCTCTGGCAACCACGCTAACACACGAGAGCAAATTTCCCGTGAAAACTGTTCTTTGAGGTTAGGCAGAAAATCATCTAAATTGGTAGGTTTACTAGCACCTTTAGGACGGTAAAAGCGATCGCCTTTAGGCTTATTAACCGCAGAAATCAGTGCCAAAGATTGACTATCAGCACCCTGTACTTCCGCAGCTACCAGTTCATAAAACTTGCTCATGCCAAAGTCTTCACTCTTAGAAGCAGCCCTGGCAAAGCGGAAATTATCCACCATGATCATATCAATGGTTTGGTGGCCAATATCAACAATCCCCACAGATATTTTCGTAAAATCGGGAACTGCTGTGCCTTTATTAGGTTGAGTTTCTGACCACAGCAAACTACCATAGCCTTCGGGCATTACCCAGACTTTGCTAATATTCAAAGTTATGGATTCACCTCGGAAATTCAATACATGAGGTCCAGTTACCAAGCTAGTTAACTGTGCCTTTTCTTTTTCAAATTGTTCCAACGATAAGAACGGCAAACCCAGGACAACGAAAATTTCATCTCTGAGTTTAAAGTACCCGGCAGATGATAATACTTTGACCAGAGCATCTTCTACCTTAGATTGGCCAACGCCAAGATTAGCCCCAAAATCGGCGGCTAATTGCCCTACAGCATAACCACTACCTTGATACTCCAGCCACAAATCCATCAGTGGGTCAGTTGCCTTAGCCTCAAATACACCGCCGCGAATTTGCTCAATTGATGTTTGCTTGACATTGGCAGGAATGAAAGCCACATTACCGGGTTCACGGCTCACACAAGTCTTTGTAGAGGTTCTACCTAAATCCACACTCAGAATAGTTTTACCGGTAATATTGCTTGGCCTTCCAGGATTTACCGAATTCATGGGTGTCGCTGCTGCTGGTTGACGGTTCATGGAAATGGCAGCGGCATTCATTGGATTGGCTACGGGGGGTTGGTCTGTCATGAAATCTCCTCTTTAAAAAGTTATCATGCTCATCTTACAAAAAAGGTGAGCTCCAAAAAATTTTAGGTTGGGTTAAGTGTAACTAGAAATACGTGAAAATTGAGAATAGGCAATGGTCAATTTTCGATGATTTAGCATTTTTGATGGCAGTTTTCGGTAGATGTCCGGCTTTTCTTCCTGATTTGGTGTTTTTACGCTTGTAATTGATTTGCCAACAAATCAACACTATAGCAAGTAGTCCTACTTTAATTGCTAAAATTAGTTGCAGAAGATTATTTTATCAATACTCCTGAGTTCTGACTCCTGATATAGTGGGAGAAAAAATCATTAATTTCCCCCCACTGCCAGTTTTAGCTACATCTAACTAAATGCTTGATGTCAACGATTGAACTCTGGATTCGGAAGACCACTCTAATGGATTCCAAACTCTTTCTTCTAAAGCCATTTGCTCAATTAAACTAGCCAAACGTAAAGCTTTGAGAGCTTGTTCACCACCGACAGAAGGCTGATTGCCACCACGGACACAGTTGACAAAATGCTCTAATTCTGCACTGAGAGGCTGAACATTACTGGTATAAACCTTTTCGATTAAACCATCTTGTCTATAGAGGACTTTTTGGTGGTCAATCAGAGGATTTATCGGTGTTTGCCGATGTACCAATATCTCATTAGTGAGAAAATCTGCTTCTGTAAATGAATTTTTACAATGGGCAACTAAGCGGCGAATTTTGCGATGAGTAACTTTGCTGGCTGTAAGCGTGGCAACAACACCATTGGCAAACCCCAAGGTGGCAGTTACATAATCTAAATAACCTGAGTCTAAAGAACGAGTCCCACTAGCAGTCAATTTTACTACTGGTGAGGCGGCTAATTCTAGCAGCAAATCAATGTCATGGATCATTAAATCCAGGACTACGGAAACATCATTCGCCCTCGCTGAATAAGGACTCATGCGGTGAGATTCTAAAGCCAAAACTTCCTCGGTTTTGAGGACTTGGGTGAGTTCCCTGAAGGCGGGATTGAATCGCTCAATGTGACCAACTTGCAAAATACACTGAGATTCGGCCGCAGCATTAACTAGAGATTCTGCTTCAGAAATACTAGCCGCTATGGGTTTTTCAATTAAAACATGGATTCCTGCTAACAAACAGTTGATACCCACAGCATAGTGAAGCCGTGTAGGTACAGCAACACAAATTGCATCTACATGAGGTAGTAAGTCGCAGTAATCTTCAAAAAACCGGACTTTGTATTTGCTGGCAGTTTCTAAACCACGTTCGACGTTAATATCGGAAACGCCGACTAGTTCCACATCTTTCATGGAACTCAGAACGCGGGTATGATGTTGTCCCATGTTGCCAACCCCAATCACACCTATACGGATGTGATGCGGCTGACTGCGCTGTGAATATAGATTTGGTTCTGACACTGATATGCTATCTTGCACTATTGTTCTCTCCTCAACCACCAAATTTAGAGACGCTACGGTCGTTGGCCTTTGTACTTAAACGCCAGGTTTGATTTGTCTTAAACCATCCAGATGGTAACATAGTGATTATCTTTATGAAGAATTTCAAAGTTTGGGTTCAGTTCCCGCCATCTGGTAATCTTTTCGGTCAGCAGTTGTTAATTATCCTGTTTTATTCATCTATGATAAAAATTATGTGTTTTTTTGGGTTGACTGTGTAAATTTCATAACTTCTTAGTAGAAATTCTCAGGTACGTATTTGGGAAATTAACTAAGTTCAATAAATACCTGATTTTTACAGGGGGTAAATTAATCACCCTTACTACAAGTAAAATTACAAGTCATCAAATAGTTAATACTCAGAGTATAATGTTTTAGACGATTTATACAATTGATATTCTCATTCCTGAGTGTCTTTTTGGACATATTTAATTTTTGTTTGTGGCATTTTGTTGATTTTCCCATCTTTTGGATGCAATTTATCAAGGAATGGGTAATTGGTCAAATTTCCCGCTTCTACCCCTGTTTATTGATCTCCCATTTCTTATTCTGAATATGAAAGCTGTAATTCTGTTGTCTGGTGGTTTAGATTCTTCGACAGTTCTTTACAAAGCAAAGGCTGATGGCTGTGAATGTTACGCTATTTCTTTTGATTATCAACAGCGGCATAGGAAAGAATTAAATTCTGCTTTGATGATTGCTAAAGCGGCTGGAGTCATTCAACATCAAGTGGTTAATTTTGACTTGCGACAATGGGGTGGTTCAGCACTGACAGATCAAAAGATTGATCTCCCTAAAGGGCTATCGCTGGCCGAAATGGCCGATAATATTCCTGTAACCTATGTTCCAGCCCGGAATACCATCTTTTTAAGTTTTGCTTTGAGCTATGCCGAGGCGATCGCCGCAGAAAGAGTATATATTGGCGTTAACATCCTAGATTATTCTGGCTACCCAGATTGTCGTCCTGATTATATCGAAGCTATGCAGGAAGTTTTCCGCTTGGGAACAAAACAAGGACGTGAGGGAGAAGCTATGAAAATTATTGCTCCGTTAATTGATTTGAAGAAGACAGAAATTATCCAATTAGGTAATCAATTAGGAGTTCCTTGGGATCTCACTTGGTCTTGCTATGCTGGTGGTGAGTCAGCTTGCGGTGTCTGTGATTCTTGTCAGTTGCGATTAGCGGCTTTTGCAGAATTGGGTTTAAAAGATCCTGTTGATTATTCTGAAGTTGGTTAGAGGTTGTTTGAAAAGTATTATATAAAACCCGATTCCTGTCATATCTCCAGGTGATTTTGCAATGCTTGACGCATTTCGTTGACGGGGACTGTTTCCTGTTGTAACCAGATTTTTAAGGCTGCTGCACCTTGTTGGACAAGCATTTCTAAACCATCAATCATAATTGCTCCTTGTTTTTCGGCTAGGTGCAAAAATTTGGTGGGTTTGGGGATATAAATTAAATCATAGACAATGGCATCACCAGGCAAATAACCCATTTCTTGACTACTCAATGGCGATTCATCAACATGGGGATACATTCCCATCGGGGTTGTATTTACCAGTAGGTTAGCTTGGTGGAGTAGGTTCGGTAATTCTTGCCATTCATGCACCTGAAATTTATCTGCAAAGGGTGAATTTTGCCAACTTTGAGTAAATGCTTGTAATTTCCGTAAATTCCGCCCTACCACGTGAATTTCTGCCAAACCCAGTTGAATACAACCCGCTACCACAGCCCTCGCAGCCCCACCATTCCCTAAAATTACCGCTTTTTTCTGACTCCAATCTTGATGATATGTTGTTTGTAAAGGGGCAATAAATCCTTCGACATCTGTGTTTGTCCCCACCCATTTATCACCTTGACGAGTGACGCTATTCACTGCACCGATAGCTTGAGCAATCGGGGAAATTTCGGATAATAACGGCAATATTGCTTGTTTATGGGGAATTGTGATACTAAATCCTACAACACCAATACTAGCAAAACCTGCGATCGCTCTCTCTAAATTTTCCGGTGCAACGGGAAAAGGCAAATACACATAATCTAATCCCAGTTTAGCCAAAGCCGCATTGTGCATCAATGGTGAAAGGGAATGTGACACAGGATGTCCAATAACTCCCAAAAGTTGCGTTTTTCCAGTAATCATTTTTATTAGTTGTTAGTAGTCAGTTGTCAGTTGTCCGTTGTCCGTTGGTTAATAATTTGATTTACAATTATTCACAGTAACTTAATATTTCTTTGTAATATGCAAACAAGTATCGCTTCCTCCACAAATCCGATTCCTGGTCAATACTGGCAATGGCGCGGACACAATGTGTACTATGTACAAGCAGGAAAACCACACCTTCAGCGTTCACCCTTGCTATTAGTACATGGTTTTGGTGCTTCCACAGACCATTGGCGCAAGAATATCACAGAATTAAGTGCAGATTTCCAAGTATTTGCCATTGACCTGTTAGGATTTGGGCGTTCCGCCAAACCTAATTTACAGTATAGCGGTGACTTGTGGCGCGACCAACTCCATGATTTTATCAGTGAAGTGATTGGTCAAAGGACAATTTTAGCAGGTAATTCTTTAGGTGGTTACGCTTGTTTATGCGTTGCTTCCCAACGTCCTGACAGTGCTGCTGGTGTGGTATTACTTAATAGTGCTGGTCCATTTTCCCCACCAGAAAATCAAATTCAACCTGCTATCAATCCTCTACAAAAAGTTTTAGGTAAAACTGTTAAATGGTTTTTTAAACAACGTTTAGCCCAGTCTTTATTATTTCAATATACGCGCCAAAAGTGGGTAATTCGCCGAACCTTAGCAAAAGTTTATCTTGATCAAAGTGCAATTACAGATCAATTAGTAGCAGAAATTCAGCGTCCAGCTTTTGATAAAGGGGCGTTAGATGTATTTGTTTCTGTTTTTAGTAGTCCTCAAGGGGCAAAAGTTGACATTTTACTTAAACAATTAACTTGTCCATTATTGTTATTATGGGGAGAAGCAGATCCTTGGATGAAAGCGCGAGAACGTTCCCAAAAATTCCATGAATATTATCCCCAATTAACAGAATATTTTCTCACAGCTGGTCATTGTCCCCATGATGAAATTCCTGAACAGGTGAATTCACATTTACGGGATTGGGTAATGAGTTTGAGTTAAAAATAAAATGGGCGGGTAGGCACCTTGCCCGCCCGCAACATTTTAATTATGACTTTATCTAATTGACATCTTCTTTAAGGTATATTTCTTTAGTAGTAAATTGGTAATAGCAGATTTTGATAATTACTTCTTTAGACTCACGTATATAAATCGAAAACCTTTAAAACTAAAAATATAACTCATGTCCATAACACTAAAATTATAGATATAATGACACAATCTGTAGACACAAAACCACAAGTTCAAGAATTGCGTAACCTGCTTGCAGGTTTTGAATGTGGGATGTTAACCACAGTTGATGATGATGCCACTTTACATAGTCGTCCTATGTCAATTTGTAATGAAATTGACAATGATGCTACACTCTGGTTTTTTACATTAGTCAATTCCCATAAAGTAGTAGAAATCGAAGATCATCAACAGGTGAATATTAGTTTTTCCGCACCTAATCAACAACGATATGTTTCCATATTAGGAACAGCCCAATTAACAAGAGACCGTAATCAACTGCAAGGAAAATGGCAACACAAATTACAAACTTGGTTTCCAAAAGGAATAAATGAACCAAATCTTGCATTACTGAAAGTCAAAGTTAATAAAGTAGATTATTGGGAGAGTTCATCTAGTTCTAGTCCGCAAACGATTAGTTTTTTGGAACTATCCCAACGTTAATTATATAAATTGCCATAATCCCAATAAAACCAAAATTACAGCAATTTTCACATATTTAAACCACAGCTTAAATTAATTTCTTCCTTTGCGCCTTTGCTCCTTTGCGCCTTTGCGCGAAACAAAAATAAGATGTGGTTTATTTACTTAAAAATAGCTGGAATCATCCTAAAAATAACTTATATGCCGGATTATCGCTTTCATTGCAATAATGATAACCAAGATTATCTAAGAATGATTGCCATTCTGTTGTTTCATGGGGGGGAACTTGCATTCCTACCACAATTCTTCCATAGTCTGCACCATTATTGCGATAATGAAATAAGCTAATATTCCAATCAGGAGACATAGAAGTTACAAATTGCATTAAAGCCCCTGGACGTTCGGGAAATTCAAAGCGATAAAGTAGTTCGTTTTTTGCAAGGGGAGAATGTCCTCCTACCATGTGACGCAAATGCAGTTTTGTTAATTCATCATCTGTTAAATCTATGGTTTTTAAACCGTGAGATTCAAAATTTTCGACCATTTTAGCAGCGTCGGCACGATTTTCTATTTGCACACCTACGAAAATATGCGCTTCTTTTTGGTCAGCAATGCGATAGTTAAATTCTGTGAGATTGCGCTTACCAATACATTCACAAAACTTTCTTAAACTACCTCTTGCTTCGGGAATTCTCACTGCAAAGATGGCTTCTCGACGTTCTCCAAATTCTGCCCGTTCTGCCACAAAACGTAACCGATCAAAGTTCATGTTAGCACCACAAGCAACGGCAACGAGGGTTTTATTTTGAATTTGTTCACGTTCTGCGTAGAGTTTTGCGCCAGCGATCGCTAATGCCCCCGCAGGTTCTAAAATAGAACGAGTATCCTCAAACACGTCTTTAATTGCCGCACAGGTGGCATCTGTATCCACTAAAATAATTTCGTCTACATATTGCTGACATAGGCGGAAGGTTTCTTCTCCTACTTCCCGCACCGCTACACCGTCAGCAAATAAACCCACCTGAGACAATCGCACTCTTTCGCCAGCTTGCAATGATTGATACATGGCGTTAGCGTCTACAGGTTCAACACCAATAATTTTAATATCGGGACGCAACCGTTTAACATAAGCTGCAATACCAGAAATCAAGCCACCACCACCAATAGCCACAAATATGGCATGAATGGGTTGCTGATATTGGCGCAGGATTTCCATACCGATTGTTCCCTGGCCAGCAATCACTTCCGGATCATCAAAGGGATGTATAAAGGTTAACCCTTTTTCTGCTTCCAGTTGTCGGGCGTAGGCGTAAGCATCATCATAGTTATTGCCATATAAGACAACTTCTCCTCCCCGCGCTTTGACTGCATTTATTTTTACCTGGGGCGTAATCACGGGCATAACGATGATGGCTTTTGTTCCCAAGCGACTGGCAGCTAAGGCTACACCTTGGGCATGATTTCCCGCAGAAGCCGCTATGACACCCTGTTCAAGTAAGTCTGGGGTGAGATTGACCATTTTGTTATATGCGCCCCGCAGTTTGAAGGAGAAGACTGATTGCATATCTTCCCGTTTCAGGAGGAGTTTATTATTCAGCCTCGCGGAGAGGTTCGGGGCATATTCTAGTGGTGTTTCTTGGGCTACATCATAGACGCGGGCGGTGAGGATTTGTACCAGGTAGTCGCAATACATATCAAGGGGTGCAATTGGGGTTGGTTGTTAATTCTACCGCTTGTTGGTTAGTTGGAGAGGATGGTTTTGGAAAATGATTTTGCCCCTCTATTAGCAGGTAAACTCGCTATAATAGAGATTTTTGTGGCTGTTAGTCGCTGATAAAAATCCCAATTGACAACATTCTTGGGTAAGATAATAGTTCTATTTAATAGAGGGTAAATTAATGAAGCAACAGTTAAATATCGCGTTAGGTCAAGCGTCAAGCCGGGGATTAATATTACTACTCCCTATTTTGGGAAATTTTCTCTTTTTAGCTAGTGCTAAAGCAGATTTGACTAGTAGTCTGACGATTGAAGTAGAAGGACTGAAAAACAAATCTGGACAAATTTGTGGTACTCTTTTTGATCAAAGTAAAGGATTTCCTAGTGATAGTAAAAAGGCTTGGCAATCCGAGTGTATTAAAATTACAGAAATGCCTCAAAAACTGATTTTTAAGGATTTAAAACCAGGTAATTATGCTGTTGCATTAATTCATGATGCCAATGGCAATGGTAATCTTGATACTAATTCTTTTGGTATGCCCACAGAAGGTTTTGGATTTTCTCAAAATCCAGAGGTTTTAACCGGACCTCCTAAGTTTAATGATTCGGCTGTTACTGTATCTAAAACTAATACCGATATTAAGATTAAGATGAAATATTTCTTTGGTTCTTAGCTAGAGACAGCGTAACCTACAATTATTAATTAACAGTGGGTTACGCTGCATCAAATTTATATTCCTTCTTAATCCTTTTTCCCTAGGAAAAAATGAACAGTTACGCCATTTATTCCAATTCTAAAACTTTTTGAGTATTCTCACGACGACGTTGTTCTTTCTTTTCAAACTCAGCTACACAGCTACCTTTATCAACCATTACACAGCTTAGATAATTGGTGATTTCGACCAATCCTGCGCGAAGTGCTTTACCGACAGGGGCTTTGGTTGTTTTTTGATTATCACCACCAACATTGATACCAGAAAAACATACCTTCGCCATTTTGTCAAAGTGCTAACAAAATATGGGTTTCGGACTATGGATTTAAAGTTCTATTCAAACTTTCCCTGTTTTAATTTTTGTATCTCCATATCCAGCAAACAAATCCTAAAACAAAATAAAGAAATTCACTTTTCAACTACCAGAACTATAGAATAATAGTAGTAGTCAGCAATACATAAAATCTATATTTACTGTCATCAAGACAACGTTTATCAGGGAATGAGTACAATTGAATATATGGAAAAATATCTTGCCTAAATAGCTGTAAAGGCTGACAGGTTCAGAGATTTCTTTTGAGTACAAAAAAGCTGCATCCCTAAGCCGAAAATACCAGTACCCCTGTAATTAAAAGCTAGTACCCCTACCCCAATAAAAAATGTAAATTTGTGTTACATAGGGGTTTAAACCTATTGAGTACAAGCTTAATAAATTTAATAAATCTAATCTGCATTGATAATTTCTGCTGCTGGGGAGTTATCTGATATAAGCATGAAAACAGTACAGGATTTTTTTACCTAACAGTACCAATGCACCAGTCATTAAACAGGATCAGTAAAACCGAGACTGTAAATAAAAAGCTCCGAAAAGATGGAAGTTCTCGACTTTTTTTAGAACCATTAATTAGTGATTTCCGGATTATTTTTGAGCGTGATCCAGCAGCACGTAATTGGTTAGAGGTTATATTTTGTTATCCGGGATTTCATGCTCTTTGTTTACATCGTCTTGCACATTGGTTACATATCCACAAGGTGAGTTTTATTCCCCGGTTGATTTCTCATTGGGGACGGTTTTTCACAGGTATTGAAATTCACCCAGGGGCAAAAATTGGTAAGGGTGTATTTATTGATCATGGCATGGGTGTTGTGATTGGTGAAACTGCTATTGTCGGAGACTATACACTCATTTATCAGGGTGTAACATTGGGAGGAACTGGCAAAGAAAGCGGTAAACGTCATCCAACTTTGGGTAATAATGTGATAGTTGGTGCGGGTGCGAAAGTATTAGGAAATATTCAAATTAGCGATCGCGTCCGCATCGGTGCAGGGTCAATTGTCTTGCGTGATGTGCCTCCAGATGCCACTGTGGTGGGTATTCCCGGACGGATTATTGCTCCTAAGTCTCATAATCGCATTTCTCCCTTAGAACATGGCAAATTACCCGATATAGAAGCAGGTATGATTCGTTCTTTACTCTTGCGGATTGAGCAATTAGAACAACAAGTCCAAACTCTCACCAATCATCACCGAAACCATCAATAACGTCAATTTCATAAATCTTGGATTACTAATGTCACAAAATTGTAAGTTTTTAACTGTCGGTGAACAAGTTTTGCAGATTCCTTTAGGTGATAGATGGTGTATTTATCACCGTTTGCAAGAGTTGATGATTTCCTGTTCCTGTCCCCCGGATGGGTCTTTGCGCGTGCAAGTTAATAACCTCCAAGAAGCGATTCTTGTTCGCAGTACATTAATGCAATTTTTTGCTTCTCGTCATCAATTGGTGAAGTGGTTAGAAAATTGTTTGTGTAATGGTATGGAGTAAAGATTACTGAAAACAATGATGTTTGTTTGATTGGTATTACTAATTACCATTGATAATTTTGAGAATGTCTCATCAAAAGCATATCAAAGATTAATTCTTGATGCAAGTCTGATTTATCTCAAGTCATTATTCACTCACAAACTATCTTGCATATTCAAGATAATTCACATAAGCTAAGGTTCACCCAATTTGCTAAAACTAAAAAAAATTAGTAATTGCTGATGGGAATAACTTGTACCTTATGTTGATTTCAATTGTCAATATCCAATTATGGTGATTAATAGTATTGATAGAAAGTTACTGCAATTTCTTCAAAAAGAACTAGCACTTTCCCAGGCTGATATTGCGGTAGCAACGCGACATCCTGAGTTCAATCATGGACCCTTACCGATGCTGCTTTGGCAATATGGTTTAGTAGATTTACAACAACTAGACAGGATTTTTGATTGGCTGGCAGAACACCATGAATTAAGGTAGATGAAAAATTACCAGTACCGCAAGGCGGAATTAAAAATTAAAAATTAATAATTAAAAAAGCGGATCATACAAGCTTTTTAATGGTTTTTAATGGTTATCTTATTTCCGCCGCAGTGTAATAGTGAAACTATGAGGTGAAAATTATGATTACTAGCTTAATTGCTGGCATAAGTATGTTATTTTTTACAGGATTTGCTAATGTTTATCTGGGTTATTGGCTACTAACAAAATTCACAAATAATACCACGAAAAATATTGGATAAATTATACTTATTTTTTGTTTCTTGTCATACAGATGCAACAGCAATATTTAGTTAATAATTAAGGATCGTAAATCATGAATCATGATTTATTCGCTCAATTAAGAATTTATTGCCCATCTACCACCATGAAAAATTGTAGCGAACAAGGATATTACAAAAAACTCCGCTAGAGGGACCTTGAAAATGTATCAAATCATGATTAATGATACGACATTACGTGATGGGGAACAGGCAGCAGGTGTTGCTTTTAACTTAGAAGAAAAAGTAGCGATCGCACAATTTCTCGATGCCATTGGTGTCCATGAATTAGAAGTAGGAATTCCGGCAATGGGAGAAGAAGAAATTCGCGCCATTGTTGCCATTCGTAACTTAGATCTACAAGCTAAATTATTAGGTTGGAATCGGGCTGTTATCTCAGATATTAAAGCTTCTATAGCCTGTGGACTCGAACGAGTACATATTGCTATTCCTGTGTCTGGAGTGCAAATTGCCGCTAAATTTCATGGGCAATGGCGAGTAAGTTTACAAAAACTAAAAGACTGTATTAGCTTCGCATTAGATCAAGGTCTTTGGGTATCAGTTGGTGGCGAAGATTCTTCTAGAGCCGACGAAAACTTTCTCCAAGATGTTGCCATGTTATCACAAGAATGGGGAGCATCTCGGTTTCGGTTTTGTGATACAGTTGGGGTACTTGATCCCTTCCGAACTCACCTTAAAGTTAAGCATTTAGTATCAACTCTATCAATTCCTGTTGAGATTCACACTCATAATGATTTTGGACTAGCAACTGCTAACGCTTTAGCCGGAATCAAAGCTGGTGCTGTATCTGTAAATACTACCGTTAATGGACTAGGAGAAAGAGCCGGAAATGCAGCTTTGGAAGAAGTAATTATGGCTCTAAAATGTATTTACGGTGTTGATTTGGGAATTCAGACTCAACACTTGTTAAAACTATCTCAATTAGTCGCTAAAGCTTCCGGCGCTAATGTTCAACCTTGGAAAGCAATTGTGGGTGAAAATACCTTTGCTCATGAGTCTGGTATTCATGCTCATGGTGTATTACAAAACCCAGTTACTTATGAACCTTATGCTCCTGAAGATGTAGGTTGGGAACGGCGTTTAGTCATAGGTAAACATTCTGGTCGGCATTCATTATCTAATCTATTAGAACAGCATGGCATCTTTCTCGATTCTCAAGAAACCCAAGCTGTTTTAGATGTAGTCCGTCAGCAATCAATCCTCAGAAAACGCAGTCTCACTACAGAAGAATTATTAAATTTAGTCAGCGAAAAAAGGTATTCCCATGCAACGTGATGAAATAGAACTGGACTCGCAACCCATTTTTGAAATTGGTCAAAAAGTTCGAGTTAAGAAACTAATCAAAAACGATGGAACTTTTCCCGGTCGAGAAATTGGGGAAGTTTTAGCCAAAATTGGTGATGTTGGTTATGTCTCCAGCATTGGCACATTTTTGCAAGCTTATTATATCTATGCTGTACATTTTTTGGAAACAGGGTACATCATCGGTTGTCGAAAAAGAGAACTAGAATCTGCTGAGGAAACACATGAAAGTAATGCTCCGAATGAATGATGCTGGTACTTTAGTTGTCTACGTCCCTAAAAAAGACTTAGAAGAAGAAGTAGTTAAAGAAACAGATGGTGCAGCAGGTAAAATTCTCACTTTAACTAATGGTTGGGAATTAGAATTTAGTGAATTTCCCGATAAAAGTCGTTTACCCGTAACAGTAGAAGCTAAACGTCTTCCTTAAAATTCCCATCAATACCAAGAAGGTAAAAGGTAAAATCTCTTTTCCCTCTTCCTTCTTTCTTCTTGCTTCTGACTACTGACTCCTGACTCCTAAGTTATTAAATTTTCTCTTGAAAAAATTGGGTTATCGCAAATGGGTGAAAAATATTTGGCTTTATCGGAATTGAATATTGAAGGACAGTTTTTAGGTTTTACAGGTAAAAAAACTGAAAAGTATAAACATTTACAGTTAGGAATTGCCGGGGGAAATATCAAAATTAAAATTCCTAAAAATTTACGTTGTTCTATAGGTTTATCTTTAGTCCCTGGTGAGCAAATTCATATAGATGGTATTAGTAAATTAAACCCCCGTAACAGGAAATTAAAACTCGAAGCTTATCAAATTCAAGCAGTGGGTTTTTGTCTGATCAAAAATCCGCTTCCGCTTCCTCTTCCTCAACCTAAAGCCAAGATTATGGTATGTCAAAAATCTGGTTGTCTGAAACGGGGTGGAAAGGGGTTATTATCAGACTTAGAAAAAACTTTGGGCGATCGCGGTTTATCTGATAAAGTAACTATTGAACATACCGATTGTCAAAAACGCTGTAGCAGCGCCCCCAATTGTGTTTTAATGTTAGGTAAAAAACAATACAAAAAAGTTCATCCAGAAGCCATAGCGTCTTTGTTAGAGAATCATTTGAGTTAACTTGTCAATATATCTGATAAAATCGTTGCTAAAAGTACACCGCATTATCTCGTTCCCAGTCTCTGACTGGGAATGCTATAACAGAGGCTCTGCCTCTACTATTATTGAAGGCACAGAATCAGGATACCCAGGATTAAAGGATTTACAGAATAATTTTATTCACAATATTCTTAGCTATTAATACTTTGAGGATGAATAATCGTAACTTCTGGAACAGCTATAAAATCTTTGGGGTTTAAAGTTAAAATATGGCTGATATTATGAGCAAGCATCACAGCTAATATGTGTATATCGTGAGTGCGTTTACCAGAAATATTATATGTTGTCACCAAGTTCAACCAAATAGAAAACACATCTGGTATCTCTTCTAGTAAATCAAATTGATTTATTAGCATTTGTACTGCTTGAGTTGTTTGTTTTCCAGTCCATCCTAATCCATTAACATTAACAGGACG
Organism: Dolichospermum lemmermannii CS-548; assembly: GCF_028330815.1. Classification (NCBI taxonomy): domain Bacteria; kingdom Bacillati; phylum Cyanobacteriota; class Cyanophyceae; order Nostocales; family Aphanizomenonaceae; genus Dolichospermum; species Dolichospermum lemmermannii. The sequence continues at coordinate 4,965 of NZ_JAQMTJ010000029.1, read as the reverse complement.
AGTAGCAACAACCCAAAATTCAATGATTACCTGAGAGGTAATAAAACATTGATGATTATTAGATATTAAATATTTAATTGTTTTATCAACTAAATGAAAATCTGGAGATGTTATATCTCTTGAACGTAACAGAATATTGGTATCTAATAAGTAATTACTCATCTTCCTCTATCATCATAAATGTTTTCTCGACGTAGTGCTTCATCAGGAAGATTAACAGAACTTTGAGGAGCTTTTTCTATCCACTCTTGCCAAAGTTTTAATCTTTCTTCAGAGGTTAAAGGCTTTTTAGTTTGTTTGTTGAAATCCTGATAAATCAGCCTTTCTTGGAAAAGTTGTTTTTCGTCGGGAGTTAATTTGGAAACAATTTCTACAAGGGAGTCAACAAGTTGTATATTCATAATTATTTATGTCATTTACTAGGTTATAGGCAATATTACACTGTATATCAATTATAAACCCTAAACTGTAAGAATCAGGATATCCAGGATTAAAGGATTTACAGGATGTTTATTGCAAAATTCTTTTAGTCCATTTTAACGGACTTTCGCTATAAGACTGGGAATAGATTCCCAGGCGGGTGATGATGCTTCATGAAGTATAATTTCTCTATCCTAATTATCAACAACTAATAAATAATCAAAAAATTACATCCTGAAAATCCTCAAATCCTGGATATCCTGATTCTGACAAGATTAAAATTATGTAAACAACTAGCCAAATTACCAAAAAATCATTCCTTATCCACCAAACCCTCCAAAACCTGCTGCAAATCACTCGTCAACTCAGCCACAGATTGTCTAGCAGCAACCCGACTACCTTTATAAACCGGATAACGTTCAGAAACAGAAATTGGTGTACCCACAGTTATCTTCACCTGTTGCTTACCCAATTGTGGACGATTTAAAGGAATATTCCCCTTAATTTTATTCACCATATCCCATAAAAGTAAAGTCATTTCTGCAAATCTTTCCACCGTTGGTTTTTCGCGGATATAAATCCCAGAAACAGCCACAAAACTCTCAACTAACCTCATGTGCCACATCCGAAAGTATGCTTCTTCAGCAATTCTATCTCCCAAACTTTTATCAATAGATGATAATAATTTAATATCCTTAAAATCTTCCCTAAATATATAATTCCAACCTGCTTGTTCTACCCGTCTACATCTATCATTCCAATTCCCTCTAGATGGTAAATCAAAATATTGTTCAGCAATAAATAAAGCGATATTCATTACAGCTTGTAACCGATAAGCTAAAGCCTCATTTCTATCTGTAATTTCCCCATTAGTAATCTTTTCATCTGGCAATGTTTGATGATAAAATTTAGTATAAAATTGCTCCATTACCGATAATAAATGTTCAGCTAACCCTAATAATCGGGGATAAAGCGCAGCAAAAGAAGCCTCAGTTTTCTCTTGATTCACAGATAAACCACTAGCTGCCTCTAATTCAGTTAATAAATTTGCTATATTATCCCAAGGTTCATGGACATAACTATATTTAATTCCTATTGGTAAAATTAAAACTTCCTCATCTCTTCCCGCTTTTTGCAAATCTTCCGCACACCAAAAACCCATCTGTGCGATACCCGGTTCTAACGGACTAATAATCTCCGATAAACCATTTGTAGCACCCTCGGGCGCAGCAGCCATGGGAAACTTACCATTAATATACAAATCCCGCGCGGAACGCAACCCAGTCCAATCGGCTTTACCGCGTTGAATCGGAGTTCCCCCCAAGTGAGAAATTACCCAACCAACTTGAGAACCAGCCCAAAGAGGAATTCCCCGATCATAGATAAAATGGGCATGAAGTGGATATTGTAGCCGTGTACCCCCAACTCGTGCTACTTTAGGCAAGATTTGGGACAGTAAATAAGTTAAACAAAGAGGGTCTGCTGTTTGAGGATGACGAAACGCCAACATAAACCGGATTTTACCATCCTGAAACCGCTGATAACAATCCGCCAAAGTTTCAACATTGTTTGCTTCAATGTTGCTAATGGGTGTTTTCCACCGAATCCAGTTAGGTAGAACTAAATGTACCAACTTTAACAACAAAGGGTTAAAAGCTGGCGGAATAAATTCTAAAGGTGGTTGTGCTTGATACATTGCTTCCGACAAGGTAATTATCTCCTCAAGTTACATGAAAACATTTTAGTAGGACTTACGCAAGATTCATGGAATAACGAACCACAGAGGCACAGAGGTCACGGAGAAATGCGGATTTGGGAGATATTTTGCATAAGTCCTGTTTAGAAGTAAGTGATTTTAAAAGTTAGTAAGTAAAGGTAAAAACAATGCGATTATCACAAATGTTATTTGTTACGCTACGGGATGATCCTGCTGATGCGGAAATCCCTAGCCATAAATTATTACTCCGTGCAGGTTATATCCGTCGCATCGGTAGTGGGATTTATGCTTATCTTCCCCTAATGTGGCGGGTTTTGCAAAAAGTTTCCCAAATTGTGCGGGAAGAAATGAATGCTACCGGCGCACAAGAATGTTTATTACCGCAGTTACAACCTTCTGAATTATGGCAGGAGTCGGGACGCTGGGACACCTATACTAAAGCTGAGGGAATCATGTTTTCTCTCGTTGATAGAAGGGAACAACAATTAGGACTTGGCCCAACTCACGAAGAAGTAATTACTACTGTTGCCCGTGATATGATTCGTTCCTATCGTCAATTACCTGTACATTTATATCAAATTCAAACTAAGTTTCGTGATGAAATTCGTCCCCGGTTTGGTTTAATGCGCGGACGAGAATTTATCATGAAAGATGGTTATTCTTTTCATGCTGATGAAGAAAGTTTGAAAAAAACTTACCAGGAAATGTACACTGCTTACAGTAATATGTTGCGGCGTTCTGGTTTGGCTTTTCGGGCTGTGGAAGCTGATTCTGGGGCTATTGGTGGTTCTGGTTCGACAGAATTTATGGTGTTAGCAGATGCGGGAGAAGATGAGGTTCTCTATACTGAAGATGGTAAATATGCGGCTAACGTAGAAAAAGCAGTTTCTTTAGTAGCGGAAGCGGAAACTTCACCTTTTACAACTTACGAAAAACGGGAAACTCCGGGAATTGATACAATTGAAAAACTTTGTAATTTCTTGAAATGTTCTCCAACTCAAATTGTCAAAAACGTTTTATATCAAACTGTATATGATAACGGGTTAACAGTTTTGGTGTTAATCAATATTCGCGGAGATCAGGAAATTAATGAAGTCAAATTACAAAATGAATTAACTAAATTAGCTCCTCAATTTGGTGCTAAAACTATTCTGACTTTAACTGTACCCAATGCCGAAGCCCAAGAAACGTGGAAAGCTAAATCTTTACCTTTAGGTTATATCGCACCAGACATTGCTGATGATTATATTGCGGGAAGTAAACAGGTAAATTCTCAATTTGTGCGGTTGGTAGATCAAACTGCGGTGGAGTTAAAGAATTTTGTTACTGGTGCAAATGAAAGCGGTTTTCACGTAGTTGGTGCAAATTGGAATGAGCAATTTAAATTACCTGCTATAGCCGTAGATATTCATAAAGCAAAATTAGGCGATCGCTCCCTGCATGACCCAACCCAAACCCTACAAACAGCTAGAGGTATCGAAGCTGGTCACATCTTCCAACTGGGGACAAAATACTCCCAAGCTATGGGTGCAACTTATACCAACGAACAAGGGGAAGAAAAGCCTTTAGTTATGGGTTGTTATGGTGTTGGCGTGTCACGTTTAGCACAATCAGCCGTAGAACAATCCTATGATAAAGATGGCATAATTTGGCCAGTAGCGATCGCACCATATCACGCTATTGTCACAATTCCTAACATCAAAGATGCCCAACAAATCGAAATTGCCGAAAAACTCTACACAGAACTCAACTCTTCAGGTGTAGAAACTTTGTTAGATGATAGAGATGAACGGGCAGGTGTTAAATTCAAAGATGCAGATTTAATCGGGATTCCCTTTAGAATAGTCACCGGACGAGCGATTACAAATGGTAAAGTCGAAGTAGTCAAACGCGCAAATCGTGAATCTCAAGAAATTATCATTGAGGAAGTAGTCAATACATTGCAACAGTGGATTAATGAGGCAATAGAACGTTAAAATTCAACTCTTGTGGGGTGGGCATACTATGGCTAACGCTGCGCTATCGACAAGCTCAGTACAAGTCTTGCCCGCCATCATCATAGATCATTTTCACTCAAACCGGCAATTTTTAAGTAAGTGGGCTGAGAAAAACCAAAATGTGTCAAGAAAAGTAAAATCGCCCAAAACTTCTTCACTCTTGCATGAGTGCCTCTTTCCTGTTGCCTTGCCATAACGACAATAATTTTTAACGCCAACCTACTTAATAGATTTAGGGTAGTATTAGATATACCTGTAAATACGCAATAAATGATCGGAAAAAACCTCTGTTTTTCCGTCCCCTACTCCCCTGCCCCTCTTCTCCCCATGCTTGCCTTTACCCGTCATTTTTGGATTGACAGACTACTATCATTGTCTCACCCTCGTAAATTGGCTAAGGTATTGCCTAAAAAAATATTTTCCAAACCCCTTGACAAAAAAAGGAAGGATTGCTATATTAGATAAGTGCCGAAGAGAGAAACGACTCCCGGCAACTGAACCGAGAAAAAATAATACTTTGAAAGAATAGATTAAACCAATCCTCGTCGTGAAGATAATTTAAAGAGGATTCGAAATTTTAACTAATTTCGGAGCCGACAAACTCGAAAGAAACAAAATGGAGAGTTTGATCCTGGCTCAGGATGAACGCTGGCGGTATGCTTAACACATGCAAGTCGAACGGAATCTTTAGGGATTTAGTGGCGGACGGGTGAGTAACGCGTAAGAATCTACCTTCAGGTTGGGGACAACCACTGGAAACGGTGGCTAATACCGAATGTGCCGAGAGGTGAAAGGCTTGCTGCCTGAAGAAGAGCTTGCGTCTGATTAGCT
>NZ_JAQMTJ010000028.1:0-15682 GCF_028330815.1 Dolichospermum lemmermannii CS-548 | reverse complement strand
CGTTAAGACATTTTTGAAGAACCACAAATTAGCGGGTGCAATTGCAGATTGTGGGATGTATGAATTTAAAAGGCAATTAGAGTACAAAACTGAGAAGTTTGGCAGTGAATTAATCCTTGTAGATAGATTCTTTCCTAGTTCGCAAATATGCTCTAACTGCGGTAATCATCGTCATAAAATGCCATTAAAAAGCCGCGTTTATGTTTGTCCTGATTGTGGCTATAAAGCTGACATCCCTGTCTCATAGCTCAAGTCCGTTAAAACGGACTCATAAATTTTCCGAGTGTTTAGAGGATGTTTGAAAAGTTTTGAATGTATAAATTGACCCCTCTCCAAACCTCTCCCCGACGCGGGGAGAGGCTTTGAAAACCCCATTCCCTGGTAGGGAAGGGGGCAGGGGGGTTAGGTTTTTGGAGATTATGGGTTTTCTCGTTAAGTTAACACCAATGAAGCTCTTGCTTTACCCCTACCGATGGAATCGAATAATTAAGCGCAATCTACAAAGATTTTTAGCTACCTTGTCACCCGTTAAAAGTTAAAGCTTGTCCACGAACTTGTGTATTTAGCTGACCATGATAGCGAAGCGCTCCGTAGGAATCATAAACAATTTCACCGCCGACAATTGTTGTTACAGGCCAACCTGTTAAATTCCAACCTTCAAAGGAACTCCAACCACACTTGCTGACAACTTCTTCCCGTTTAACTTCATGGTAATTTTTTAAATCTACCAAAACTAAATCAGCATCATATCCGGGAGTAATTTCTCCTTTGTTGGCAATACCATAAGCTACAGCAACCGCTTTAGACATCCATTGTACAACTTGGGCAACAGTACATTTTCCATCCATTGCAGCGGTTAACATTAGAGGTAAAGAAGTTTCTACACCGGGCATTCCTGAAGGAGTGTTTGGGTAGGTTTGGGCTTTTTCCTCCAGAGTGTGGGGGGCGTGGTCAGTGGCAATGAAATCAATAATACCATCACGTAGGGCTTGCCAGAGAACTTCATTATCGTGGGGCGATCGCAAAGGTGGATTCATTTGCGCTAAACTACCAATAGTTGCATAAGCATTAGTATTCAACAGTAAATGTTGTGGTGTTACCTCTGCCGTCACCCAACTAGGTTTATCCTCACGTAGTAACTCCGCTTCCTCTGCTGTTGACATATGCAGAATATGTAAACGGCGTTGATATTTTTTAGAAAGCTTTAACGCCAATTGCGTAGCCAACAAAGCAGCTAGATTATCTTGAATTTGGGAGTGAATAGCCGGGTCTGTAATCCCCGCAAACTCCTGTTTGCGTTGATTAATTCTCGCTTGGTCTTCCGCATGAACAGCAATTAAACGAGTTCCCCGCGCAAAAATCGCCTCTAGTGCCTCTTCCTGGTTTACCAACAACTGTCCGTGCATTGACCCCATAAACACCTTAATCCCCGGTGTTGGCTGGGCAGAGAGTAAATCTGGTAAATTATCAGCCGTAGCCCCAATAAAAAAGCCATAATTAACTAAGCACTTCTGGGCTGCCCGTTGTAACTTATCATCTAAAGCTGATTGAGTAATGGTTAAAGGTCTTGTATTCGGCATTTCTAGAAAGGAAGTAACTCCCCCTTTAGCGCAAGCACAACTGGCAGTAAACAAGTCTTCTTTGTATTCTAGTCCTGGTTCACGGAAATGCACCTGGGGGTCAATCACACCAGGCAACAAAGTTAAACCTTGTGCGTCAATCTCACGGGTAGGTCTGGCATTAGTGATTTCTTGTCCTATCTGAACTATTTGCCTTCCCTCTATCAACACATCCCCAATCATTGACTCACCATTGGGTAAAATAATTTCAGCGTGACGAATCAGTAAACTTTGTGGATTTGACATGGATTTAAGATTTTTCGGGATAAAGGAACTATTTATGGATGATAGATAACTTTTTCTTTAAGGTAAACTTAATTGGCACGAAGAACCTTTAATTTTGGTTTTGTGTTAAAAAATGTTTATCATCAAGTAAGCTAAAAACCTGAATGTTTGTAGCTGACAACAGAAAAGCACTAGATTTTTTTACTTTATTTAACTGTCATCTGCTCCATCTGGTTAAGATTAATAATATCAAGTCTATCTGTCTGAGTTCAATACTAGTCTCCTAACATACTTCAACAATTTCATGCAAAATCAAGCGTCTGATAAAAACTCTAGTCAAGAACCTGATAATTCCTGGATAGTAGAGCTAGGTAAAACGATGATCTTGAGTATCTTTCTGGCTCTAGGAATTCGTACCTTTGTTGCCGAAGCCCGTTGGATTCCTACTGGTTCTATGGAACCAACCCTCCATGGTGTCAAAGACCAGTGGCTGGCAGACAAGATTATTGTTGATAAAGTGAAATATAAATTTGCTAACCCCGAACGGGGAGATATAGTCGTATTTTTACCGCCACAAGAAATCCAGAATAATCCTGAACGGGAAGCATTTATTAAAAGAGTAATTGGTTTACCTGGGGAAAAAGTAGAACTCAGAAAAGGGAAAGTATATATAAATAGCCAGCCTCTACCGGAAAATGTTTACCTATCCTCTTCTGTGCGGACTTTTGTTGAAGCTTGCAATAGTAGCGGACTCCAACCTCCTTTTTTGGCTAAACCGGAAATTATTCCCGCAAATTCTTACTTAATGCTCGGTGATAATCGTCCTAATAGTTATGATGGGCGTTGTTGGGGTGTTGTTCCCCGAAAAAATATGATTGGTCGGGCTGTAGCTCGTTTTTGGCCACTTGATAGAATGGGCGCAATTGATAAAGCTCCTGCTTATTCATCTCCAAAACCATGAAATGATGCCATATCTAGCCAGGATTTTGCTATATCCAATTAAGTCGCTAGATGGTATAGAAGTAGAAAAGGCGACTATTCTCGACCGTGGCGCACTTGAGTATGACCGGGAATTTGCATTTTTTGACGCAGAAAATAAGTTTGTCAATGGTAAACGTTATCCAAAAATCCTTTTGTTGCGTTCAGAGTTTTCCCTAGAACAAAGACTGGTAAAGCTGAAGTTTCCTGGTGAAAACTCAGAACAGGTTTTTCATTTAGATCAACAACGTCCAGCATTAGCCGCAGTTGTCAGCGATTTTTTGGGTTTTCCTGTGCAACTACAGCAAAATACCGCCATGGGTTTTCCTGATGATACAGTTTCACCAGGAGCAACGGTAATTAGTACAGCAACTTTAACGGAGGTTGCGTCCTGGTTTTCTGGTATCAATGTTGATGAAATGCGGCGGCGAATGCGTGCCAATATTGAAATTGATGGTGTCCCAGCATTTTGGGAAGATGGGTTATTTGCTGCTAGTGGGGAAACAGTACCCTTTAAACTGGGAGATATCCAGTTTTTGGCAATTAACCCTTGTCAACGTTGTGTAGTTCCCACACGCGATTCTTACTCAGGGGCAGTTTACCCAAACTTTCAGAAAATATTTGGGCAAAAACGCCAAGCAACTATGCCCGCTTCTGTAAATACAGGGCAATTTAATCATTTTTATAGATTGAGTGTGAATACCAGAGTTCCCATTTCGGAAGCGGGGAAAATGATTAAACTTGGTAATAGGATCGAAATATCTCATTTCTGAATAACCACCTTACTTACAGCAGATCTCGCTCTAATGAGATACAAACTTGAATTATGAAACTCTTGTAGTGCGGGCATACTTCGACCCTTCGACAGGCTCAGGGCATCGCAAGTTCAGTACAAGTCTTGCTCGCTACATAAGTACCTCATCACACCGGAAAGTGCTGTAACTACTATTGTAACCTCTGCATGAGGGTTTTTGCTTGTTGACTGATTGCTTGCCAATTTTTCTGTAACACTGATGCTTGCGGAAATAATTCGCTACTCAACCCTACGGCTACCGCACCAACTTGCAAAAAATCTTTGGCATTTTCTAATGTCACCCCACCAGTAGGTATTAAGGGAATATGCCCAAGAAGTCCTTGTAAACTTTTGATATAACTAGTTCCTCCCACTGATTGCACAGGAAACACCTTGACACAACTTGCTCCATAATTCCAAGCGGTAATAATTTCTGTCGGTGTCAATGCACCGGGAATAATCGGAATATTTTTGGCTACTGCGGCTTGAATCATTTCGGGATCAGTGTGGGGACTGAAGAGAAATTGCGCCCCACAAGCGATCGCATCTTCTAACTGTTGGACATTAAATAACGTTCCTGTCCCAATCATACAGTTAGGTAATTTGGCGCGGAGTTGGGAAATTAATTCGGGTGCATGATCGCTATTCCAGGTAATTTCAATTAACTGCATTCCCCCAGATGCTACAGCTATGGCCATTTGCTCACCCCATACCATTTTTGGGGCGCGAATCACCGCGATCGCTCGGTGTATTTTTAACTGTGATAACCAAACTTGATTAGACATTTTTACTGTGACTTGTAGCCAAGAGGTCAAAAACCTCAAATATAAACATAACCTAGGAACAGGATCAAAACATTCCATCTTGCTGATTCACCGAAAATTATTTTCCTACCATTGCCTAATAGGAATATGCGAAATGCCGGAAACTTAAAACTTAGGAACGCAAATTTAGCCCTGAGACTGTCAAAGTGGTGTAACGTGGTGAACAATGGCGTAGCTGTATCTTTAGTCATGTAAATTTATGCCCAGAACTCCGAGTGAATATGCTGTCTTCCTGCTCTTAGACAATGGACATCGGGAAGAAGTGCGCTTTCCTACTATTCAAGAATTTCAAAAGTGGTATAGCGGTGAGCTTGTGCCAAAGTCAGCTTCTCATGATTTTATTAGCGTACCGATTAAAAATATTCAGGGAGAATATATGGTGGTACGCCCGTCTAAGATTGCAGGGATTCGAGTAGAACCAATTTTTAATTCCAGTATTGAAAGATAAAAATGAGAAAAAACCTTACTTTGCTTGCTTTAAGTCTGGGAATTGCCTTGATAAATCCACTTTCGTCAGTTGTCGCTCAAGCTCCTCATTCGCAGCCAGTTACAATCCCAGTAACGCCTGAATTACCACCAGCAGTATTACCAGCCCTCGAACCTATTAATTTAGAAACTGTTTGTACCCCCCAAAATTGCCTGGGTTTGGACGAACAACTTTGGGGTAAACAAGGTGATAAACAAGCATTGCTAAGTTCTATAGATAATAGTTTGCGCTATTTGGCAACCAATAAAGCGATCGCTATCTATCAAACTTACCCAATCAAGGGAATTACCCTAAATCGGGTGCAGCGGAGTTTGCTACGCTTTCGACAACTAGTTGTAAGTTCTCAGTCAGCGGCAGAATTACAAGCTGCTGTGCGCCGGGAATTTGTCTTTTACCAGTCTGTAGGCAACGATGGTAAGGGAACTGTTAAGTTCACTGCTTATTATGAGCCTGTGTATACTGCCAGCCGTGTCAGGACTTCTGTATACAAATATCCTCTTTATCGTCTGCCCGCAGATTTTCAAAACTGGCCAAAACCCCATCCCAAACGGATTGATTTAGAAGGCAAAAATGGATTACTAGGGGATAAAAGCAAGTTACGAGGGTTAGAAATTCTCTGGTTTAGCAATCGTCTAGATCCATACATGGTTCATATCCAAGGTTCTGCCCAAATTAAATTAACCAATGGACGCAGAACATCCGTTGGTTATGCTGGAGGAACTGATTATGCTTGGACTTCCATTGGTAAAGAACTGGCAAAAGATGGCAAACTGCCACTTAGCGGTTTAACTATGCCTAAATTAATTACTTATTTTCGCCAACATCCCAAGGAGTTAAGTAATTATTTACCCCGTTGGGAAAGATTTGTTTTCTTTGCAGAAACTAACGGTACACCAGCGACGGGTAGTATTCTTGTTCCTGTCACTGCGGAACGTTCCATTGCTACAGATAAATCTCTCATGCCACCAGGTGCATTAGCCCTAATTATCAATTCTTTTCCCTATCCTACTAATGGTGGCAAACTGGAATCTCGTCTAGTTAACCGTTTTGTCTTAGATCAGGATACAGGTAGTGCAATTAAAGGCCCAGGAAGAGTTGATTATTTCATGGGTTCTGGTGAATTAGCAGGCGATCGCGCTGGTATTTCCGGCGGTAACGGTTTACTATTCTATTTATTACTCAAAGAATAGGTAATTGGTAATTGGTAATTGGTAATTGGTAATTGGTAATTGGTAATTGGTAATTGATTATTACTCCCCAATCCCTAGTCCCCAGTTCCCAGTCCTTAATACGGTGGATAACTAAATTCATCGTCATCCGCATAGACATAAGAACTAGTAACACCAGAAGTTTCTACTTTAGAAGCTTCTGGTTTAATTACTTCCTTACCAAATTCTTTGTATTCTTCAAAAGTCTTACAAATAATTGCTGACTCAGGGGAATCTGAGGCAATCATATAATCTATTAAAGTTGAAATTGTGGGATGTTTATAATCTACAGTTGAAGCTACCAAAGCAATATTCGGTTCTATTCCTCTTTCTTCCGGTTCAATGATAGGGCAAAAAATCCCATGAGCATGAAATAAAGGACCCTTGGGAGTTATTGGTTTCTTTTGAAAACCAGCATAAGCTTTTTCCAATTCCCCAGCAAAACCGCCAGTAATTCTCCCTTGTTGATATTCAGCGTAATTTTTACCAAAACTAGCGCCGGGTGAACCACTCAGAGTTAATTGTAGAGGTGATTGATGCAAAAACTTTTTATCTTCACCGACTAAAAAAATCAAATGGCGAGTATAAATTTTGAATTTAAGTTTATCAGCTAAAAACTCTTCTTTGTAATCTTTGTATGTACCTAATCTAATCTTAGTTTCCCGATCTTGCACAGATAACGGACCACGACGCACAATCACCAGTTTAGGAGTAGTAGTAATAAATATTGTTTCTACTTCTCCAGAACTAAATTCATGTTCTACCTGTTGCCAATTATCATCTGCTTCAAACCCAACAGATTGAGCATTATCACGGCTAATCGCTAAACCATAGCTTTGTAAACCATCTGTACCATAGCGAGGATTGATCATTAAACCCCAGGGAATCACTTGGGACGGTGGGGCATTAAATTTCTCGTCTTCAAAGTCGAATTTTGCAGATGCTTTCATGATTTTAGAATATCAGTGTGTTTAATTTAATAAGTCTATCGTTTGTACCATATTTTGTACCATCTATCTCCGGTATCAGGCACTTTGTGAATTAGATTGTAACAATTTCCGTTTAAATCCATTAATTCATCCCTTATTATCTGCGTTTATTTGCGTTTATCTGCGTTCAATTATTCTTAATCTCCTACTCTATTTGAGATTAGGGCAATTCATCAATTACCCTAACAACTTATCTCAACTACAATGCCCCAGCCGCAGTTTTATCGAGAACACTATTACTTAAATGGCCAGTAATATTCATCGCTTGCAGGACTGGATAACCTTGAATACCATGAGGATAATCAATGACACTCACAGCACCATTACCTTGACGGAAGTTCCAGAAATTCTCGTTAGATAAACCGAGAATATGGCATAACAAGGTTTTATTAGTGGCATCATGGGCGACGACCAATCCTAGTTGTAATTGCTGCGATTGGGCATTTTTAACTATGGCATTCCAATCAGTAACACTGCGTTCTTTGACCTGTTCTAAATTTTCCCCTTCTGGCATTTGCACATTGGCGGGAATTGTGCGCCAACTTTCTAATTCACCAGGAAATTCTTGCTCAATTTCTGATTCAAATTTGCCTTCCCAAAGTCCATGACTAATTTCTCTTAAACCAGCAAATAGTTCTAATTTCAAACTAGCATGATATTTTAAGATAATTTCCGCTGTTTCCTTGGGACGGGACATGGTACTGCTAACAGCAAAATCAATATTTACGTCTTTGAGAAATTCTGCGGCTTTTGCAGCTTGGTTTCTACCATTATCATTGAGGGGAATATCAATTTGTCCTTGAAATTTGCCTTGACGATTCCATTCTGTTTCCCCGTGACGCACTAATAATAATCTTACGCCTTTATGACCAGGACGCAGAGAAGGGAAAGTTTCACCCAGGTGTTGGGTTTGATTCATGGATTCTAACTGCACTGGTTCACCTAAACCACCAGCAAAATTTAAGATACTAATGCCACAGTTAGATTGTTGTAAGCAATGGTAACGACTGGGGGAAATTCCCAAAGCTGTGCTAATTAAGGCGCGATTGATGCCATTATGACCCACAATCAGGATAGTTTCTCCTTGATGTTGGGGGAGAATCTCTTGCCAAAACTGTTTGGCTTGGGCGTATAAAGCCAGCACTGGGAAATGTTCTCTAGTCCCGGAATCTTCATTCACAACCATGCGAAACTCGTGGGGAAGTTCTTTCCAGGTGCGGTAATCTTCAGTAAAGTTTTCTTTGACTTCACTTGTAGTCATTCCTACCCACAGAGGTAAATCAACTTCTACTAAGTTTTCATCAATTTGAATCACAGGAGATTGTGTAGCTAATTGACTGCGGATAATTTCCGCTGTGGATTTTGCTCGCTGGAGGGGACTACTATAAATAGCTTGAAAGGAAATACTACTGAGGGCTTTACCTGCTTGACTAGCATCATTTTGACCTTTTGCAGTTAATGATGAGGCATCAGTTCGCCCTTGAATACGTTTTTCTATATTGTAGGTACTTTGACCATGACGCACGATGATCACACGGGTCATTTTTTTTCTTTCCTCTATGCAAAGCCCTAATTTTACTGCAAAATGTACTCCTTGGACGATTCTGCTCTGTTGCTGATAGGATTTAAAATACAGAATTAACAATTAATACACGCTAAATTAATGACTAATCTCTAATTTTAAACAACATAATTCATCTATTTTAACTGGCTTAATAGGTAGAAGTAAGTTTGATGGTAGCTTTTTTCCTTCTAGTGCTGCGGTAAATCCTTCGTTAACTATTATTGCTAATGCTTTGCGGGTGGGAGAACATTTATTGACAAGAAAGTAGTATTTGTAGTTATTTTTAGATAATTTTAGGCTCAAACCCAATTACGAACAACTTAAAAACTCTTTGACTTTTGCCAAATAAGTTTCTGCGTCTTCCAACATCGGAAAATGTCCCGTATTAGGAATAATATTTAATTCAACCTTATCACTTAAAGCTGCGGCTGTTTTTCCTAATTTAGCCGGAATAATAATGTCATATTCCCCAGCAATTAGCAAAGTTGGGATAGTTAATTTCGCAAATTCTCCCGGCATTGTTTCCGCTTGTTCTTGACTAACAGAAGTATAAATAGTCCCTAAGGCCGCATCATAATTAGCATTAATAAAATCTTCTAAAAAAGCCTGTCGTTCAGCTTTAGGAATAGAACGATGTAAAAACCTAGCCATAAACATTCTATCAGCCAAGGGAATTTTACTTAACCATTGGGGACGGAATTTAACTACATAACCACCGAATTGATGAAAAGCAGAAAAAGCCTTTTCATCATATTCAAAAATTCCACTACAAGTTAAAATTCCCTTTTCAACTTTTTGGGGATAACGATTAAAAAATAAAGTAGCAATAGAAGCACCCATAGAATGGGCATTAATATAAACACGATCAAGATTTAACTCATTTAATAAAACCGCCAAATCTTCCGCATATTCTGTTAATTCATAACTTAAATGAGGCTGACATTGAGAACGGCCAAAACCCCGTAAATCATATAATAAACAATCAAAATTATCTAATAAAGCCTCAGCCGTACTTTGCCAATATCTTGCTGAACCAGCCCAACCATGCAAAAAAACCATCACCGGTTTCATAACATCTGATGATTTTTTCATCCACTCGTAATAATGATCAACACCCCGAACATTTATATAACTCATTGTCACAATTAAGAATTAAAAATTAAAAACTAACAATTGTCAATTGACCACTGACAATTGACAACTGTACGGGCGAAGCATTTGGAGAACTATTTTTGGCAATGACCGATAATTTATCTTCCAAATGCTTCTGACAACTGTACGGGCGAAGCATTTGGAGAACTATTTTTGGCAATGACCGATAATTTATCTTCCAAATGCTTCGCCCCTACTGACAATTGACAACTGACAATTAAGCAGACTCTGGTTTAGGTAAAGAAGAAGGATGTACTATCAGTTCCGCAGTAGAACGTTTTTCCACCATTTCCTTAGTAATAGTACAGCGAGTCACATCCTTACGAGAAGGTAACTCATACATTACATCCAGCATCAACTCTTCCACAATACCGCGTAAAGCCCGCGCTCCAGTTTTCCGCCGATAAGCCTCTTGAGCGATCGCTTTCAAAGCATCTGGTTTAAAATCTAACTGGACATTGTCCATATTCAGCAGTTTTTGGTACTGTTTCACCAAAGCGCTGCGTGGTTCAGTCAGAATTGCCATCAGCGCGTCCTCATCCAGAGGATCTACCACAGCCACCATGGGAATCCGCCCAATAAACTCAGGAATCATGCCAAATTTCACCAAATCATCCGGTTGCAAATGACGCAATGTATCCGCAGCGCGTTTTTCCTTAGTTTGCACATCTCCTGGTTGAACAAAGCCGATTGACTTTTTACCCACTCTCTGATCTACAACCTTTTCCAAACCGACAAAAGCCCCACCACAGACAAACAAAATATTACTCGTATCAATTTGGATACAATCTTGATATGGGTGCTTACGTCCGCCTTGTGGTGGAACATTAGCAACAGTCCCCTCCAACATTTTCAGCAAAGCCTGTTGTACCCCTTCCCCAGAAACATCCCTAGTAATCGAGGGATTTTCACTCTTGCGGGCGATTTTATCAATTTCATCAATGTAGATAATGCCCCGTTGAGCCTCTTCCACATCCAAATCAGCCACTTGCAACAGTCGTAACAAGATATTTTCCACATCTTCCCCCACATACCCCGCTTCAGTTAGGGTTGTAGCATCAGCCACAGCAAAGGGGACATCCAGAATTTTAGCGAGAGTTTGTGCCAATAAAGTCTTACCGCAACCAGTCGGACCAATAAGTAAAATATTGGACTTTTGTAGTTCTATAGCATCATCAGCCTCAACTTTGGCACTGCCTTTAGCCTGAAGAATAGCCAACCGTTTGTAGTGATTGTAAACAGCGACAGATAGCACTTTTTTAGCTTCATCTTGGCCGATCACGTGTTCGTCTAAATAATTTTTAATCTCCCTCGGTTTAGGAATTTGATTAAATGAGAGATTAGACGAACGTGTCCGCCGTTTTTCCGCTGGTTCTGACTTTTGAGTTGGTTGTGATGCTGCCGCAGTATTAGTATCCAGCAACTCCTCATCAAGGATTTCATTACACAAGTCAACGCATTCATCGCAGATGTAGACTCCCGGACCTGCGATTAATTTACGGACTTGCTCTTGAGACTTACCACAAAATGAACATTTTAAATGGGAGTCGTACTTAGACATATCAGCCTCTTATTTCAGAATGATGACGATTTACCCTGCTGTGGGCAGATTTTGTCGAGAAATGACCTGATCAATCAAACCATAATTCTTCGCCTCTTCTGCTGACATGAAAAAGTCGCGCTCGGTATCAGTTTCAATTCTGTCTAAGGGTTGACCAGTATGTTTAGACATTAATTGATTTAATTCACCCTTGATGTAAAGGATTTCTCGCGCTTGAATTTCAATGTCAATAGCCTGCCCTTGAGCGCCACCCAGGGGTTGGTGAATCATAATCCGGGAGTCAGGTAAAGACATCCGCTTTCCGGCAGTTCCAGATGTTAATAAAAAAGCCCCCATGCTTGCGGCTAGTCCAAAACAGATAGTTACAACATCGGGACGTATTTGTTGAATTGTATCATAGATTGCCATACCCGCGTAGACAGAGCCACCAGGAGAATTAATGTACAATTGAATATCCTTTTCCGCGTCCTCAGAATCGAGGAAAAGTAATTGGGCAACAATAGAATTAGCGACAACATCATCTATCGGTGTTCCCAAAAAAATAATCCGCTCGCGCAGTAAGCGGGAGTAGATATCAAATGCCCTTTCTCCCATCCCCGACTGTTCTACAACCATCGGTACAATGTTGCTAGAGGTGCTTAAATTGCCACTAGCCCCGATAGGACTCAAGCTGTTGATGGGGTAATTTCCTGACTGCGATACAAGCATAATCTAGAATATTTAACAATAAATGAAATGAAATTGTGAACTGTTAACCATTATGCCTTATATGGCAAAATTCAGGGCGCAGGAGGCAGGAGGCAGGAGGCAGGGGCAAGAGTAAAAGAAAGAACTTTTACCCATGACCCATGACCCATGACCCATGACCCATGACCCATTACTCAGGATTACTGGTTTCTTCTTCCTGAATTGCTTCAGCGGCTTCTGCTTCTGAATCTGGTTCTTCTGGAGGAGTTAAAGACCCTTCTGCTACTAGTTCCACAGAAGAACGTTCTAGTAACCAATCAACAATCTTTGTGGTGAGAAGTTCTTCTTGAACAACTCCACGTAATCTCTTTTCATCCAAATCTTGATCAGCATACTCTGTCAGCAATTCTGTGACTCTAGCTTCCACTTCTGCGGCTGCAACTTCAATAGATTCGCGTTTACCAATTTCTTGCAAAGATAGAGTCCGTTTAAGACGTTCTATAGCTTCAGGTTTGGATCTATCCCGTAATTGGGGAATAATTTCCTGGGTAAATAGCTTTTTCACATCTATTCCCTGCTCAGACAACTTCATTGCTGTTTGTGACAGCATAGCATCAACTTCTTGATCAATTAATGTTGTTGGCAAGTCTATTTCGACATGATTAAGCAATTCTGTTAATAAAGCTTCTTGCTGATTATTTCTGGTTTTATCTGCCGCTTCTTTTTCATACCGCTGGGTCAATGATGCCCGCAATTCCTCTAATGTCTCAAAGTCACTGACTTCTTGAGCAAAATCGTCATCCAACTCTGGCAATTCTTTAACTTTAATTTCTTTAAGCGTGATGGTAAACAGAGCCGCTTTACCAGATAATTCTTCGTTACCATAAGGATCTGGGAATTGAGCAGATACCTCTTTTGTTTCCCCAGGGTTCATACCCACTATCCCCAACACAAAACCGGGAATAAACTTATCTTCTTGTAACTCAACTTGAAAATCAGTTCCTTCTCCACCAGGAATTGGTTTGGGTTCACTGTCAGGATCATCACCTTGAGTTTTAGCAATTACACCCTTAAAGTCAATTACTGCCATATCACCGATTTCCGTAGCCCGTCCTTCTACAGGGACTAAAGTTCCTAACTTTTCTCTTTGGGCTTCAATAACGGTATCTACCTGGGTAGGATCATATTTAATTTCCTCCGCTTTGGCTTCTAAACCAGTGTATTGGTTTAACTTGATTTCTGGAATTACATCCACAGCCACCGCAAAAGTCAGGGGTTTTCCTGGTTCATAACTATTAATCAAATCATCAAAGGAAGAGCGTAATTGGGGCTGACCAAGAGCGGTAATTGCTTCTTGTTTAATTGCTTGCTCAATCCCTTCTTGAATGATTTCTTCTAGGGCAGTTGCCTTAACGCGAGTAGTACCGATACGTTGTATTAATATTTGCCGGGGTACTTTGCCTTTACGAAACCCAGGAATATTTACGGTCTTAGTTAAATTTCTCAGGACTTGCTCGTATTTTTGTGTGGTAATTTCCGATGTAATTTCTATTTCTAAACCAATTTGACTAGCGGGGAGTTTTTCCTGGGTAACTTTCATGCTTTATTTCTTGTTTTCTGGTATTTTAATCTGCTATCTAAATACTAGACAAGTCTAGACATTTACTTCTTACTTCAACGGGGGTATGGGATTGGGCATTGGTGTCAACTTAAACTAAAAATGGCTTATCTGTTGCCTTCCACAACCGTCAGGGAATAAATTCCCTGTCTCATGGCTCAAGTCCGTTTTAACGGACTAATAAATTTGCCTAGTGTTTAGTCATCAAAAGATAACTTTTATTATCAGCAAGGAGCTTGAGTTCCTTGCCGGATGGGGTTTTGCGTTAAGTTGACACCAATGGGGATTCAGTTATCCCGACTTCAGCTTACACGCTGTCTTCAAGACGTGATTATCTACTGACTAGCTATCATTCAGCTAAAAATGCTTATGAATCTCCTTAGGGAGATATCCAGTATACTGCCAAAAGTCAGGGACAAAACACTTTATGGTATTCTTCAATGGTAGCCTTAACTCCGGTAACATAACTTTACAGATCGGGCTTCTTAAAAATACCTAAAATATTAATCGCGCTTCTTTTTTTTTGCAGTTTGCCGTATAATAGAATGTTATACGATAGTATATAACTATATTTGATCGCTATAACTTAAATTGCTGTAAACCATGGTATCAGTTAATTTTGCCATATGAATAACAAACTTTCAAATTCCTTAATAACCATCAAAAACTGAGATATAATCACAAAAATATGCAAATTTTACTATTTAAAATCTGCTGTTGAGCGGAACGACAGAAACATTTAATTTTTAAGTTGTCCGAAAAAAAAGTGCTAATTACCTCTTAAAGGAGGAGTCGAGTTTGTCTAAGTCCTATCGTGTAGCTATTTTGGGTGCAACTGGTGCTGTAGGTACGGAGTTGCTGGAATTACTAGAAAGTCGAAATTTTCCCCTAGCTGATTTAAAATTGTTGGCATCAGAACGCAGTGCGGGAAAAACACTCAGATTCAAAGGGGAAGATATCCCAGTTGAAGCTGTGAGCGATCGCAGTTTAGAAAATATAGATATAGTCTTAGCTAGTGCTGGAGGTAGCATCTCCAAAACATGGGCTGGGATAGCTGTGCAAAAAGGAGCAGTGGTAATTGATAATTCCAGTGCCTTTCGGATGAACCCGGATGTCCCCTTGGTAGTTCCAGAAGTAAATCCCCAAGCCGCATTTACTCACAAAGGAATTATTGCCAATCCCAACTGTACAACGATTCTTATGTCCTTGGCAGTGTGGCCTTTACATCAAGTCAAACCAGTTAAAAGGATTGTAGCTGCTACCTATCAATCTGCTAGTGGTGCTGGTGCTCAGGCCATGGAGGAAGTAAAAATCCAAAGTGACGCTATACTACAAGGAAAGCAACCTGTAGCGGAAGTTTTACCTTACCCATTGGCATTTAATTTATTTACCCATAATTCTCCGATGACAGCTTGGGGATATTGTGAGGAAGAAATGAAAATGGTGAACGAAACCCGCAAAATCTTTGGTAGTCAAGAAATCAGAATTACCGCGACTTGTGTACGGGTTCCCGTCCTCCGCGCCCATTCTGAGGCGATTAATCTAGAGTTTGAAACACCTTTTGATCCAGATGAGGCCAGAGAAATTTTAAGAAAATCACCTGGTGTTAAATTAGTGGAAGATTGGCAAGCAAATTATTTCCCTATGCCCATAGATGCCAGTGGTAAAGATGAAGTTTTAGTAGGCAGAATTCGTCAGGATATTTCTCATGCTTGCGGTTTAGAATTGTGGCTATGTGGCGATCAAATTCGTAAAGGTGCAGCTTTAAATGCAGTGCAAATTGCCGAATTATTAGTAGAAAAAAATTTACTAAAATTGACTACAGTATAAGTTTAAATTCAGTCATTTGTCACCATTAATTAATAACTGACAACCGACAACTGTACGGGCGAAGCATTTGGAGAACTATTTTTGGCAATGACCGATAATTTATCTTCCAAATGCTTCGCCCCTACTGACAACCGACAACTGTACGGG
>NZ_JAQMTJ010000331.1:0-4857 GCF_028330815.1 Dolichospermum lemmermannii CS-548 | reverse complement strand
TCTACCGAGATTGCCTGTGGAGCGGAAAAACCTCTTAGAAGCCATTCTAAGACCGTGATGAAGCAGGAAGTAAACACTAAGGTTATCGCTGTCCAGATGTGTCTAGACTTTGGTAATTTTGGGTAAGTTTTATAGAACGGTTGTCCGAGTTTTATAAAGTAGTATCAGAAAAAATCCAGGTTAAGCTAGAGAAGAGAATCATATCCAGCTTTAGACCCTAACACCGCAGAGCGGAAGTCAAAAGTCAAAAATCAAAGGTCAAAAAGCTTATATGTTAGGCTTTTTAGCTATTTTGAATGGTTTTTCTACTGACGCAATGTTGTAGTAGCAAGTAAAAAGCCCAAATGGTTCTTAAAATCAAAATATTGTAAAATTTGGCATTGTCATTACTCCATGCTGCGAATTATTACTCAGCAGGCAGACGTTAGATCAGAACTGCAACGGATCTGCGATCGCACCCAGGATGAACAGGTACTTCATAAAGAAGCAACAGTCCGCGAAGTGTTGCAAGCGGTGAAGCGCCAAGGTGACAAAGCTGTACTACATTATACAGCGGAATTTGATCACCAAATCCTCAAACCAGAAGAACTCAAAGTAACAGGCTCAGAACTGGATGCAGCTTACCAACAGGTATCCAAGGATTTACTCCAGGCGATTCGCCTCGCTTGCCAAAAAATAGAAGCTTTTCACCGTCAGCGAGTTCCCAAAAGCTGGGTACAGTTTGGTGATGATCAAGTAGTTTTAGGCAAACGCTATACCCCCGTAGACCGAGCAGGTTTATATATCCCAGGCGGTCGGGCTTGTTACCCCAGTACAGTGTTAATGAACGCCATTCCGGCAAAAGTGGCTGGTGTCCCTCGTGTGGTGATGGTGACACCTGCTAGAGGCGGTAAAATGGTGAATCCTGCGGTTTTGGTAGCGGCCCAAGAAGCAGGAGTTCAGGAAATTTACCGTGTGGGTGGCGCTCAAGCTATCGCGGCTTTAGCCTATGGCACAGAAACCATTCCCAAGGTTAATGTCATTACAGGACCAGGGAATATTTATGTCACCTTGGCGAAAAAGTTGGTTTATGGAACGGTGGGAATTGATTCTTTAGCAGGTCCGAGCGAAGTGCTGGTAATTGCTGATGAAACAGCTAATCCTGCCTATGTAGCGGCTGACTTGTTAGCTCAAGCAGAACATGATCCTATGGCGGCCGCAATTTTGCTGACAACAGATGCGGGGTTGGCAAAAAAAGTACAAATGGCGGTGGAAAGACAATTGGTGGATCACCCACGGCGGATAGATACGGAAAAAGCGATCGCCCATTATGGTTTAATCGTCGTGGTGGAATCCCTGGAAGCCGCCGCCGAACTTGCCAACGAGTTTGCACCAGAACACCTAGAATTAGAAGTTGCTGATCCTTGGGCTTTAATGAACCAAATTCGCCATGCTGGGGCAATTTTCTTGGGTAGTTCCACACCTGAAGCTGTAGGAGACTATTTAGCCGGTCCTAACCATACCTTACCTACTTCCGGTGCCGCCCGTTATGCTTCAGCTTTAGGGGTAGAAACATTTTTAAAACACTCAAGTATTATCCAATACTCACAAACTGCTTTGGAAAAAGTGGCATCTGCCATTGACATCTTAGCAACTACGGAGGGTTTACCTTCTCATGCTGATTCCGTTAAACTCAGGGTAGAGGATTGACACTCTGAGGTTGAAAATACGGTCTTAAAAATGACTCCCCCCTAAGCAGGCTATCGTCAACGCCCCCAGTGTACCGATAGTCCTTCAAATAAATTTAAAATGCGAACAATTGCGGAAATTAATGAGAAAATCACCCGAAAACGGGCGGTAGTCTGGACTGCTGAAGAGTTAAAAGCGCGAGTTGCGGAAATTGGTGTTAGTAAAGCTGCCAAAGAAGTAGATGTAATTACCACTGGCACATTTGAACCAATGGAATCAAGTGGTGCAATTATTAACTTAGGACATACTGACCCACCCATTAAAATTCGGCGTTGCTGGTTAGATGGAGTCCCGGCTTATGCGGGTTTTGGGGCTGTGGATTTATACTTAGGTGCTAGTTGTCCAGTTGACTCTCTGGATGGGGAAGACGTGCGGGAACGTGGTGGTGGTCATGTGATTGAGGATTTAATTGCCGGTAAATCTATCCAAGTTCGCGCTGTGGGACAAGTTACCGATTGCTACCCTAGAGCCACATTTGAAACCACCGTTACCCGTGACACTATCAATCAGTTTTATTTATTTAATCCGCGCAATCTTTATCAAAATTTTATTGTTGGTGTGAATGGAGGCGATCGCCCACTACATACCTATCTAGGACCATTGCAACCCCGCTTAGGAAATGCGGTTTATTCTAACCCCGGTTCGCTTTCCCCCCTCCTGAATGACCCCGATTTACAACTTGTAGGAATTGGGACAAAGATTTTTTTGGCTGGGGGTGTTGGTTATGTGGCTTGGGAAGGGACACAACATTTTCCCTTGCAAAAGCGGTTAGAAAATCGCACACCTATTGGACCTTCGGCAACTTTGGCGTTAATTGGTGATGCTAAACAAATGGATGCGCGATGGATACGAGGCTGTTATTTTAAAAGCTATGGACCATCTTTAATGATGGGTGTGGGTGTACCATTGCCAGTTTTAAATGCTGGTGTGGTAGAACGCTGTGCTGTGCAAGACAAGGATTTAGTAGCACCAATTGTAGATTTTTCGATTCCTCGTCGTGTCCGTCCTACCTTCGGTTTAGTGAGTTACGCTCAACTTAAATCTGGACGCATCACTATTGAAGGTAGGACGGTACGAGTAGCTTCTTTAGCCAGTTTGTTTCTTTCCCGACAAGTAGCCCAAGAGTTGAAACAGTGGATTAAAGAAGGGATATTTACTCTAACTGAACCAGTAGCCCCAATTCCTATGGAACGTTCTTTTTTACCCCAAGACCGTTGGACGGAGTTTTAAGATTGGGGACTGGGGACTGGGGACTGGGGACTGGGTAATAGTTTTTATCAATTACCAATCACCAATCACCAATTACCAATCACCAATTACCTATTCCCCAGCAGGTTTAGGCTTTTTAACTGGCATAGGAGTGGGGGCTTTTGGTATGGGTTTGGTGATGACGGTGGGATCACCTGCTGTCTTTTTAATGGGACGTGGGGCATCTCCATTGCCATTGCGTCTGGGAGGGAATGGCCTTCTATCACCACCACCACCACCACCACCACCACGAGGCGCTCCTTTGAACGGTGGTCGGCGTTTTTTGGGTAAATCAGCGATCGCTTCGGCATTAACTACTACTAATGCGTCATTTTCCCGTTTAACATTGAAGTCCCAGAACTTACCTACAGCTTTGGTAGTTAATACGCCCTTGAGTTTCAACTTAAAATATTTAGCTTTATCAGTAGGTTTACGGGGAGCTTGTTTGATTTTCACAACCAAACTCTTTTCGTCAAAAGACTGGTAAACTACCTCACCACGCACAGAAAAGCCACCATCAGGAACTGCTGATGAGGGTTTTGGATGAATGCTTAACGCTACGCTACCGTTATTAGAAACTGCTGTCGAATCTGTACCAGCTTCATCTAGTTCATATTTGGCCAGATTTTCTGGTTCCCAAACACCAACAATTTGCAGGTGCAATGCGTCATTTTCTTGTCTAGTGCGGGGATAAACTACCCATAGATGTTCTGTTTCTAGGTCTAAGTGATTTTTGACTAAACTCATAATCCGACCTAAGAGGACGGCATTAAGTTCAACCCCATCTTTTGTGATTAGTGTTCCCTGGGTGAACTGTTCATCACTAGCATGGTAACATCCGCGAATTAACCCAATAGCTCGGTATTGAGTCGGTTCACTGGGAGGTGGAATTGGTTGTTCTCGATTAGGCAAATGCCCATTAGAGTCAGTCAGGGATTTTTCCAGTTTAGAGGATTGGTCTGCTAATGTATTAGCATTAACAGGGGATTCAATCTCTTTTATGCCTTGGTTAGAGGCTGTTAAATTTGCGGATTCAGAAGACGGCATCAGGTCGGAATTCATAAAAACTCCTTGCGGCACAAGACATACCCCATTGTGGGATTTAATAAAAACAAAGGAAAAGAGCAAGTGTGTGACTGATCAAAGTATATTTCTTTTTAATCTGGTCACTCCCTTGATGCTCTGTACGAAAATCAAAACGCCAGATATCACATTTATACACTAAATGTGTAATTTAGCGTCCTTAATCCAGTTATGGCTTACGCCAAGCTACGCTATCGGAAGCATAGCATAGCGATAATTCGGACGGATCTTCCTAAAGTCATCACTTACTTTAGCAGGATAGATAGATATTTATTTGTTTTGACACTCCCCGGTCTAAAGACATGGGGATTCTACATTCATAGTCAAAACTTGCTCAACCAGGCTTACACCAAGCAGAGTAGCGGTTTCAACTCCTGTAGCGTTAATTCGGGGATGCCCTCCCCTAGTTTCGACTTCGCTCAACTCCCGATTTTTTGCGAGATTAAGAATATTAACTGCGGCGTTTGTATCTCTATGCAATTCGCATCCACAACTACAATTATGGGTACGAGTTGATAGAGATTTTTTGACAATTACGCCACAGCTAGAACACTTTTGAGAAGTATAATGTGGTGCTACAGCTATAGTAATTTTGTCAAATTTAACAGCAAAATATTCAATCCATTGCCGGAACAAATACCAACTAGCATCACTAATTGATTTTGCTAGACAATGATTTTTTACCATGTTTGAAACCCTTAAATCTTCATAGGCCACTAAGTCGTTAGACTTGCATACGTTACGCGCTATTTTTTTAGCGTGTTCAATCCGTTGCCTACTTACTTTTAAGTGTTTTTT
>NZ_JAQMTJ010000330.1:0-20458 GCF_028330815.1 Dolichospermum lemmermannii CS-548 | reverse complement strand
GTTGCTTTATTTACGCCGTGATGTACTAGTAGTCTGTCAAATTTATTTTGACGGGTTTTTGGTAGTGCGGGCATACTATGGCTAACGCCACGCTGCGCTATCGACAAGCTCAGTACAAGTCTTGCCCGCGTGAGCGAGACGGAAGATAAAAGAAAACACGGATCAAATTTTTGTGAGGTTGGGAATAGTGATCAGATTGAAAACTGGCCACTA
This sequence comes from Dolichospermum lemmermannii CS-548, assembly GCF_028330815.1. Classification (NCBI taxonomy): domain Bacteria; kingdom Bacillati; phylum Cyanobacteriota; class Cyanophyceae; order Nostocales; family Aphanizomenonaceae; genus Dolichospermum; species Dolichospermum lemmermannii. The sequence continues at coordinate 20,245 of NZ_JAQMTJ010000330.1, read as the reverse complement.
AATACTTGACTAGTAACTGGTAATAGGCAATAAATAATGGCTAATTGTCAATTGTTAATCAGTAAAATTCTCACCTCCAGCTAAATATGTCAGGGATAAATAATAGGCGATGGCAATGGCAAGAAATGAATCTGTAGCGAGTATGGTCATGTTTCTCTGTTTTGGTACAGCAATTTTATCTCTGGCTGTCCATTGGCAAACGATGAGAACAACAGGGCAGTTAAATCAATCTGCATCCACAGAGGTTTATCCGCAGGGTTCACCAGTGGAAATTGGGAGTAGTGCCATTGCGGCTTCTGTACCTACCTCTCCCCAAAAAGCTGCGGTGATTAACTTGGATTCTCCTTGGAAAACACAGAAATCAAGCCTGGATGCTGTTACAGATCCAGTTAATAATCCAAAGCCATCAGTACCGGACTTAAATGCAACTAAAGTAGTTGTAGATTTAAGCGATCGCCGTGTTTATGTTTCTCGATATGATGAGGTTATAGCTAGTTACCCAATCGCTATCGGTAAAAAGGGCTGGGAAACACCAACTGGCGATTTTAAAATTATCCACAAAGAACATCATCCTATCTGGCGACATCCAATTACAGGAGCTATCTTTGAGGGTGGTACTGATAGTCCTTTGGGGGATAGATGGATTGGTTTTTGGTCAGACGGCAGGAATGAAATTGGCTTTCACGGGACACCAAATGTTGACTTGGTAGGAGCGGCGGTTTCTCATGGTTGTCTAAGAATGCGTAATTCTGACGTGAGAATGCTGTATAGCCAAGTAAATATCGGCACACAGGTATCAGTTCGTGAATAAAAATATTAAGTAATTGATAATTGTCAATTAAACCGCGTTTACTTTGAAACCCATAGTTTTTTCTTAATTGGGTTTTATTCCCAAATCCTATACTGTTCCCTGTTCCCTGTTCCCTGTTCCCTTTTGAAAAACTCCAGTTTTCAACTTGGACGAGGTTTATCAATTATTGTGGCTCAAAATTAGCCGCATGGGTCTGAAGCAATGTACTAACTTGGGTTAAAACTTCATTGCCAGTGGTCTTGTTCAATGCTTGACGTTCTGGGAAGAAATCTGGTGTATCTAAATACTTACAGATGGCTTCGCTAACTTGTTGGGATATTAAAGGATCAAGTTCTGTGTTAGCTCTTTTTCGTTGATATTTCGCGCCTTCTTCCGTCGTTGCATACAGAGGAGGCAGCCTGTTCAGAGCATAGGCGGTTATATCGCCCACATCTAGAGAAATTTCGCTGGTTGCTTCAATTTCTGCTACTTTGGCAATGACGTTGATGAGTACCAATTCTTCCATGACGTTGATAAATTGTTTGCGAGGTACTGCTACTACTTCACCGGTCAACAATGCCCCCATGAGGCGATCTAAAGCCATGTACTCTTCGGTTAGCAGTTCTGAGGCGTTACCGCAAATCCGCCCAACTTCTGCTTCCATTGCTGGTGTCAAGTAACCATCTTGAAGAGCTTGTGCTACTATTTTTTCAATACTCATAAAACATTGTGGGTAGTATGGAAGGAACACAGGTTAAAAGTATATATTTCTACTTATAAATATATACTTTGCGATAGCCAAACTAAACAGATATGCTATCAATCACCCAGAATACAATAGCAGAATTAGTCCAGATTAGGGAATAAATCAGGGTTTGAAGTCCCCTATTACTGTGTTACTGAATTATTTATCTTACCAAATTATACCACTTACATATAAGTATTTTGGGTTAAAAAAGTCACAATATCAATACCTTCGCCAAATTGAAAAAAGCCTATGGCAAAGATATTGAAGATGAGAAACTTAATCAATTTGTTGAGATTTCCAAGGGATTGGATCAACAGATTGTCCGTTTACATACAAACCCCAGTGTAAGTGTGGTCCGGTAGATGCGCCAGTTGAACCGACTGCACCAATTTTTTGCCCTGCTTGCACAAAATCACCTTCTTTGACATCAATCCGACTTAGGTGCATGAAAATACTGATAACACCTTGACCGTGATCAATGCCGACTACGTTACCATGAACGCGGAAGCCTTGGGATACTGTACCAACTAAAGCCACTTTCCCCGCCGCTGGAGTAACTACAGATGAACCTGTTGCTCCTGCATAGTCTTGTCCACGATGGTAGTAGTCATTGGCAAATTCGCCATTGTAGTAGCGACGGACACCATATTTAGTAGAGGTTCGCCCCGCGTTGGGGGCGAGAAACAGGCCATGCCAATATTTTTTCGGTGTTTGTAAGGCTTTTAATTCTTTTACTCGCTTGAGTTCGTATTCGGTAGCATTAACTCCAGCTTTTCCGGGTGGTAAGGTGATGCGTTGCACGGGAAATTTGCGATCGCGCACTTTTACTGATAAGTTTTGTTCTTGTCCATCTTGGGAAATTCTGATTGTTCTCACTCCAGCTTTTTCTAAGGGAGTTGTGGGAATAAAAGAACGGTATTGACGAGGGGCAATTTCAAAAGCTGGATATGTTGTTTCCCCAACTGTTACTGTGGGGTTACTAATCTTTTCTTGGGAATCTGCCTCAATTACTACGGAAATTGTATCTCCCAATTGGGGATTTTTAGGTAATATCTGTATTTCTAAAGCTTTTGCGGGTAAGCCTAAAGCCATGGGAACAATGGCAATTATACCTATTAATATTTTGGTAGGGTTGATGATACTAAAACCTCGCAATTTATGCTGTGGATTAATAGTGTTAGTCATGGTGGTCATAGGCTAATAAACAAATTTTTGCTACTGTTAATCAACAGACCAATTTATGGTAGTTCGTGTTTCCCTACTAAGTCAACAGATTTAGCCAGTAAAAATTATGGAGAAGAAGTATTCCTCAACGCTGACCAACTACTAGCAATAGGCATTCTCCAACCAGTCCCAAAAGCGCGGTCAGTAATTTTTAATCCCGGCGCTGCTTGTCGGCGTTTAAACTCCGCACGAGATAATAATTGTAATACTCTATCTACAATTGCCGGTTCATGACCTGCGCTAATAATTTCTGTTGCTGATTGATGTTGATGAATCAAACGGTCGAGAATATCATCTAAAATTTCATAAGGTGGAAGAGAATCTTGGTCAACTTGACCCGGTTTAAGTTCTGCGCTTGGTGCTTTCGTGAGAATATTTTCGGGAATAACTTCTTTTTGTTGATGAGAATTTAACCATTTGCAGATAGAATAAACGCGAGTTTTGGGAACATCAGCAATGACTGATAAACCACCATTCATATCACCATAAAGGGTGCAATAACCAACAGCAACTTCTGATTTGTTGCCAGTAGATAAAAGTAGATAGCCAAATTTATTAGAAATTGCCATTAATAAATTACCACGAATTCGAGATTGCAGGTTTTCTTCCGCAATCCCAAATTCTGTTCCTGCAAATAATTCATCTAGGGAATTATCAAAACTTGCCATTAATTCCCCAATAGGTAAAAGTTGAGTTTGAATATCTAAATTTGCTGCTAATGTTAAAGCATCACTAATAGAATGTTCCGAACTATAGGGAGAAGGCATTAACACACCAATCACATTTTCTTTTCCTAATGCCGCAGTCGCAATAGCCGCAACTAAAGCGGAATCAACTCCTCCACTTAAACCCAATAATACTTTAGAAAAGCGACATTTACCAACATAATCTTTTACTCCCAAAACCAAAGCATTCCAAATTTCCTCATCTTCAGATTCATCAACAGGAGAAATATCACCGAAATCTAAATCTTGTTTATTGCTATTAAATTCAACGGTCAAAAAGTCAGATACAAAACCTTTTGCACGACAAACAATTTTACCTTGTTTATTTAAAGCAAAACTGCGTCCGTCAAAAACTAAATCATCATTTCCACCAACTTGATTTGTATAAATAATCGGTTGCTGAAAATTAACTACACTATGTTTTAACATCGCTTCTCGCAGATGTTGTTTACCAACAGTGTAAGGTGAAGCGGATAAATTCACAATTAAATCTACTCCTAAATTTGCTAAATCAGCAATAGGATTAACTGCGTAACTCAGCTTACCCCAAAATTCCTCATCATTCCATAAATCTTCGCAAATTGTTACACCAATTTTCAGATGATCTAATATAAAATAATTGGCTTCTAGTCCTGGTTCAAAATAGCGTTTTTCATCAAAAACATCATAAGTAGGTAATAGCCTTTTATGGAAAAATTGCTGAATTTTACCATTTTCTAATAAAGCAGTGCTATTAAATAAATTTTTTCCTCCAGAAATGTGCGCTTGGGAATTTTTAACCACAGTTCCCACCAATACAGCTAAATTTGCTGGTAAATCTTCAGCTAATTTTTGCAATGTGTTATCAATTGCTTCTATAAAACTAGGATTAACTAATAAATCCCTCGGTGGATAACCACAAATTGATAATTCAGGTGTTAATAATAAACGAACATTTTCTGATGCTGCTTGTTGTGACATTTCCAGGATTTTTTGAGCATTTCCTAGTAAATCACCAATAATAGGATTAATTTGAGCAATAGCAATTTTCATGATCATAAAAAAGAGAATAAAGAATAGATAACAATACTGTAGCCAAAAAAAGAGGATGAAGAGAGAGGGCTGATGTAGTAGAGTTATAGTCTTCCAAAACAAAAACTCCAAAACCACATACAGCCCATGTTTGATATCCTAACACTCCTGCAATGCCTGCTACCAGAAATAAAAGTGACGACTATGCGGCAGTTGAGCCAGATCATCATGGCCATGTTAGCAATCTTTCCTTTTTCATGGTTAATTTGTCCCATCATCTTTTAGCTTGTGTTCCGTCAAGATAATCCCGGTGCTGGGATTGTTGATCTTCAGGCTTACTGTCGGGGTTTTCGATATGTTCGGGAAATGTTAAAAATGCTTCCGCAACAGCCTGAGCCTATTTTATTATCCCAGATTTCTGCCAAGCTTACCTCTCTTGGTCGTATTCACAATGCTTATACAGCCGTTGAACCCTCGTAATTTGGCTACGGTATTGAGATAATCATCCGTATTTATCCGCGTGTATCTGAGTTTATCTGCGTACCCTTAGGGAAGCAAGCTACGATTATTCTTTAAATAAACACCAAAGGTTTATCTTTAAACGGTGCGAATGCTTCTTTATCAAACTTATACAAACTGGCAGGACGACCCGCACCTCGTGATACTTTAATTCCGGTATCTGATAAAAAACCTAACTTTAGTAACCGCGCTCGAAAATTAGAATAATCGGCAAAATTTTCCCCTAAAACTGTGGTGTATAGTTGATACAAATCGTTTAAGGTAAAAGTTTCTGGTAAGACTTCAAAAGCTACTGGACTATATTCTAATTTGTTTTTTAATCTTCCATGTCCATAGGTAATAATTTCATTGTGGTCAAATGCTAATTGTGGTAATTGTTTGACAGGATACCAAGCAATACCTGCGACTTTATCAGCAATTAATTCTGCTTCTTCAAATCTGACTAAGGCAAAATAACTAACTGATAAATAACGGACTCCGTAGCTATCAATTTTTTCCCTGGGGTCACGATTTGGACCACCAAAAGTATAAAGTTGTGCTAAATAAAGATTATTTACCTTTATTTTCTCAGCCATAATCCGATAAGCAGCATCTTCTAAAGATTCTCCTTGACAAACTAAAGTGCCAGGAAGACTCCAATGATTTAAAAATGGTTCTTGCTGTCGCATGACTAAGAGAACTAACAACCGATTTTGGGCAGTATCTACAGAAAAAATCACATTATCAACACCAACTTTAAAATCAGCTAAAGGTTGTTGATTTATGGGGTTTAAAATCTTTTTTTGGTTACGTATTGGCATTCGTACAAATGCTGTTGATGAATGTAGGCAATGACGGGAGGTGTGAGAGTATTAATATCTCCTTGTTCACGGAAAGCGGTAGAGGAAACATCTAAACCAATCAAATTAGCAATGGCAATTTTTCCGCCAATTTGTTTAACTTTATCTAAACCAGAATCATCTATTATATATCCTGGTCTGGGAATTACCAGTAATTGCACTTGTTGTAATAAATCTTCAACATGATACCAGCGCGGTAATTGATTTACTAAATCAGCACCAATTACTAAAGTATATTCAATATTTTCTCCCCATTTTAATTTTGCTTTACCTACAGTTTCTAGAGTTTTCCAACTACTCAAATCTTGTTCTAAGGCAATATTTTGGTTAGCAACATTGATATCTTTAATTAACAGTTCTAACATTGCTGCCCTGTGCGGTAAAGGCGTTTGTTGGGATTTTAGAGGATTATCCGCCGCCCATACAGCCACCCAATCATAATGTTTAGATAGCCACTTGAGAATTATTAAATGTCCAGCAGTTGGAGGATCTGCACTTGTACCAAATAAGGCTATTTTCATGATTTTTGATTCTGCTTTTTTGCAATTTTTAGAGTAATTTAAACGAACCACAGAGACGCAGAGGGCGCAGAGGTAAGAGAAATTATATTAATTTATCTCTTCTTTTCATTTTATTTGTCAATTTCTGTAATGGTTCTGATATTTCAATTTTGACGGAAGTGGGATTTTCTAATCTTCTTGTTTCTGCTGGTAAACTAGCAACTGATGCCGCAGTTCGTTGACGAATTATTGTTAAAGTTTCTGATGCTTGTAATTGCTTACCTGATTTCATGAATAACTGTAATAAGGGTTGGGCATTTTCAGATTTTTCTTCTGTTAAGCCTAATCTATCTTTATGTATTTTACCATCTAAGAAGGATCGAAAAATTTGTTTTTTACCTGGATAAGTGAATTTACCACTTGATTCTTTCATGACGGGAATTCCTTCAATGTCTACAAGTTTATAAACTCCATTGACTGGTGAACCTGTAACTAATTTTGTGCCTAATCCATAACTATCAATTTCTGCCCCTTCTTGCTTGAGTCGGCTAATTTCCCATTCATCTAAATCACCACTGGCGAATATTGATATATTCGGTAAGAGCGATCGCACTTGTTTTGATAAACTGACTAAATCCCCAGAATCTAACCTAACTCCAGATAATTCCATTTGGCCAGAATTGACCTTTTCTGCTAATTTTTCAGCAGCAGCAACCGTGTCATAAGTATCAATTAATAATGGCGCACCGGGAAAATATTGATGAAATGCCGTAAAAGCTTGTTCTTCACTCCCTTCTAACGCTGATAAAGCCATGACTAAAGCGTGTGCCATTGTACCACTTGGTTTTTGTCCTAGTTGTAGCGCCGCTAACACATTGGAAGTGGCATCTAAACCACCTGCCAAAGCCGCCCGTGCTGCCCATAGCGAGGCTTGGGGACTAAAAGCCCTGCGCGTACCAAATTCTAAAAGTGTGGCTTTCTCCCCAGCTATATCCCGTAATCTTGCGGCTTTGGTGGCAATTAAAGTTTGATAATTTAGAGTATTTAAAAGATATGTTTCTACTATTTGCGCTTGCCATAAGGGTGCTTCTATTCGCAGCATGGGTTGATATGCAAATACCGCTGTTCCTTCTGCAACTGCCCATACATCTCCTGTGAAACAACCTTCCCGCAAAAGTTGCCAAAAACGCTCATCTGGGTGGGTAAAAATTCCCGTTGACTGCAAAGCAGCAATTTGACTTTCATTAAAGCGGATTTTAGTCAAATACTCCAAAGCTTGGGCTAAACCCATAGCTATTAAATAGCTAAAACCATCAGGTAAGCGTTTAACAAACAATTCAAAGCTCGCTTGCTTTTGTTCTATACCTTCACCGACATAACAAGCTGTCATTGTTAGCTGATAAAGGTCTGTTAGTAAGCTGTAATCCTCACAACTGAGATTTAATTCGGGATTTTTCCTTTCATAGTCTATATCTAGGAAAGTTGTCATCTGAGATGCCCCTACCAAGAATGTCTCTTCACTTATGGTAGTATTCACCATAAATAATGTCAAGCCTTGGCTAATAAATAATGACAAATTCCTCAAAAGCCTATATTTACAAGGGAGTTAAGATATTTTTTACAATTAATTTATATTTCTTAATAGTACAGCCAGTCAATATCCAGGAGTTGGATAAGATTTTAAGAATAATTGACCGCAGATAAACGCAGATAAAAATGGATGAATTAATTAATGAATTTTATGATTCTGTGCAACTTTACATATAATAAGTTTAAGGGGTTTAATCCGAATTAGACTAACAAATGGTTTTTGTGTTTGTATGGGGAATAATTGCGTTATTATATAACAATAGAAACTAAATTTATATAGGAATAGGAAAACCAAGAAGAAATTAATACCAATTTCTTTGAAAACAGATAAAAGTTATTTCCATAGAAGGATGATATCAATTATGGATTCTGTAAGTCTCACCCACGAACAATTATCTCAAGCTATTAATGAACTTCCACTGGCAGCACTTCCTGAATTAGCTGATTTTATTGAATCTTTACTTTTTAAGCTGAATTTAACTCCTGCGGCTATTAATAATGAACCAGAGGAGAGTAATTTTTTATTAAGTATTTCTGGTATAGGAGAGTCTAGTGAACCCAATTTATCAGACAAAGATACAGAAAACGGAGAACTGGAAATTGATCCAACTAGAGGTATTAAAGAATTTAATCATGAGGTAAATAAATAATCATGACGGCTATTTTAGATATAAGTTTCTTAGTGGCAACTGTTGATATTAAGGACGAAAATTATGGGCGTATCCTTGATGTTATAGTTGATTCAAAGGAAGTATTGGTTTTACCAACGACAGTTTTACCTGAAGTTTGTCATTTGCTTGCTTCTCGGTTAGGATATCCTATAACAAGACAGGTTTTAACTGAATTAGCTAATAGTAATGTCATTATTGAAGGGATTGATAAAACTGATTTAAAAAGGGTGACGGAGATTCTAGACCAATATACTGATAGTAAGTTAAACTTTGTGGATGCAACGATTGTTGCTATTGCGGAAAGGATGAATATTACTAAGATTTTTACTTTAAATAAACCTATTTTTAGTATTATTAGTCCACAACATTGTGCCGGTTTTGAGATATTTCCTTAATAGGCTATCAATCAGATCTCCAACTTCTTAAAGAAGTCGGAGATCTTGTATTTTGTACTTATTTTAAAGGAACAATTGCACTCATTTGGTCTAAATCCAAGACTGTTGCTAATTCTGTTTCTGTCATTAAACCTTTTTCTAGAACTATTTGCCGCAGTGATTTGCCAGTTTCTAACGATTCCTTAGCTACAGCCGCAGCATTCAAATAACCAATATGGGTATTTAAGGCGGTGACTAGTGCTAAACTACCTTCAGCATAGGCTAAACAACGTTCTTTGTTAGCAGTAATTCCTTGAATACAGCTTGTAGTTAAAGCCGAAATTGTGTTACCTAAAATCTCAATGCTGTGAATTAAATTATAGGCAATGAGGGGCATCATCACATTTAATTCTAATTGTCCAGCTTGGGCAGCAAAAGCGATCGCATTATCATATCCCATAACCTGAAAACATACCATTGATGTCATCTCTGCCATCACAGGATTATATTTTCCGGGCATAATTGAAGAACCAGGTTGGACTGGAGGAAGTTGAATTTCCTTAAATCCAGTTTTGGGACCAGAATCCATTAACCGCAAATCGTGGGATATTTTCACCAAATCCTGGGCTAAATTCCGTAAAGCCCCGGAAACATTCACAAAAGCCCCCATACTTTGCATAGCAGCCATTAAATGGGGTGCAGGTTCTAGGGGAAATTCCAACAATTGCGACAGGATATCCACAACTCTTTGCCGATATTCTGGGTGAGTATTCATACCTGTTCCCGCAGCACTACCACCTAAACCCAATACCATTAAATCCCCAGCAGCAATGTAAAGACGATTTTGATGTTCTGAGAGGATTTGCGCCCAAGCACCAAAATTATCCCCTAATCGCACAGGTACAGCGTCTTGGAGGTGGGTTCTGCCAGATTTGACGATATCTTGAAATTCTATAGCTTTTGCCTCTAAAGCCGAAATTGCCTGTTCTAAAGCTGGTTGTAAAGTGCGAGAAAGTGCCAATAAGCCACCAATGCGAATGGCTGTGGGGATAACATCATTGGTAGACTGTCCATAGTTTACATGATCATTGGGACTAACGAGTTTGTAATTACCTTTTTGATCACCGAGAATTTCTAAAGCGCGATTTGCCAAAACTTCGTTAATATTCATGTGGTGAGAAGTTCCTGCACCGGCTTGATAAACATCAACCACAAACTGATCTCGTAATTCACCTGCTAGGATTTCATCAGTGGCTTGAATAATCGCTTTACTGATATCTGCGGGTATACAATCTAATTCTCCGTTGACAATAGCGGCAGCTTTTTTAATATATAAACCAGCATCTATATAAGTGGATAAAGGTTTAATGCCACTAATGGGGAAATTTTCAATAGCCCTTTGGGTTTGAATCCCATAATATACGTTGTTGGCAATTTGGCGATCGCCCATCGAGTCTTTTTCAATGCGAAAATCTGAATTGTTAGTCATATAAGTCGAGAATGGGAACAAAAAGAACAGGGAACAAACTTGTTTTTAACTCAATTGTTATATGGGAAAAAGTGCAAAATTACGGCACATTTCAGGGAAATGAGGGACAAAGTTGACATAGTATTAATTTTTGACAATGCAGTAGGATAGTATCATGGGATTAGCTGTAACTTAACGTACCTGTTCACAAACTGTCACAATAGTTGTTACCAGCAATACACAATATTTGGTATGCTTACCCGTACTAATGTGATTTTTTAGTTAGGGAATAGGTAATAGGCAAATGGAAAGATCAGTCATGAGTAAGTATTCTTTCCACTTACCTCTTCCCCAATCACCAATTATCCACTACCTCTTTCCTTAACTACTACATGAATCTAAATCAAGTTAAATCCATCCCCAAATGGACACAATTACCATCTCCATCCATATTTTGTGCAGAAGTATCTATGCAATTGAGTATAGATACATCCGTTGCCCAATTACAACAGCAGGTAGAATATTTACAAATCCAATTGGAGTCAGAAAGACAGGAACATATTCAAGAAATCCAGCAAATTCAGAAATTTCAGACGTTACTTCAACATATTACTGAACACATCCGCGATAGTCTAGATGATCGGAAGATATTAACAATTATTACTCAAGAATTAGTTGATTTATTACAACTTAATCGCTGTCAAATTGAACTTTATAATCCCTGTTTAACTTCTGCCACAGTTACCTATGAATATAGTGCTACTTTACCCCATTTTCAAGGCTTAACCACAGTAATCGCTGATTTTCCTCAAATTTATCAATCTCTATTGCAAAAACAAATTTGGCAATCTATAGAAATTGTCCCAGGACATTATTCTGGATTACAGATGATGAATCAATTAGCTTGTCCAATTTTTGATCATCTAGGCATTTTGGGTAATGTTTGGCTAATTCGGCATACAGAGGCAAAATTTGGAGAACAAGAAATATCCTTTTTGCAGCAAATAGCTAATAAATGTGCGATCGCAATTCGTCAATCTCGACTACAGGCAAAAACCAAAGCGCAGATTCAGGAAATAGAAAAACAAGAACGGCAAAAAAATGAATTTCTCAAACAGCTTTCCCAAGAGTTACGCACACCGATTACTAATATTAATCTTGCTGTGCAAACATTAGAAAGTCTCATGACACCAACGGGAATTTTAGATATAGAAATAGGATCTCAACTATTACAAATTCTCCATCATGAATGTGGACGAGAAAATAAATTACTTAATGATCTTCTCAGCTTTGCATATCTGAAAACCCATTCGGAATCTCCTACTTTAATTACTATTGATTTTCCAACTTGGTTATCTCCCATTATTGAATCTTTTCGAGATGTTACCAATTGTCAGCAACAACGGTTACACCTGGATATCTCCACAGAAATTCCCCCTTTCTCCACAGATATCACTGATTTAGAAAAAATTATTACCTTGCTACTCAACCAAGCTTGTCAATGCGCTCCCGCAGGTGAATCAGTTACAGTTACCGCCGATTTAAATGCAGCCACGGTAGAATTAAAAATCAGTATTTCTGGTGTAGAGATTCCTCACCATGAACTATCACAAGTCTTTCAGCCATTTTACCGCATTCCCAAACATTCCTCATGGCAAGCACAGAACACTGGTTTAGAGTTAATTTTGGTAGAGACAATGGTACAGCGTTTGCATGGATTAATTCATGTTGCAAGTGCAAATAATCGCATCACGTTTATCATGCACTTTCCCCTGCGACTAGTTTTTTAGCTGCAACTTCCAACTAAAAAAAATATCCCAATCCTGAGTATAAATGTAGGGGTTTAGCAGTGCTAAACCGTTACTCAGTGTATTTGCGGTATGTGGGATAAATATTGATTTATTTTGGTAATTGGTAATTTTATTGGTTACAAATCCGATAATTGTCTAGAAAAAAAATATTGATTTTTGTCTTATTTACATCAAAATAGTCAATATTATTTGAACTTTGTCCAAGTAAGAAATAAAATACTTATAATATCTTTTTAGTTAAGTAGGATACTGAATATGAACGCCCAAGCCAAGAATTTACAGACTTTATATGCTAAAACTCGCTTACTGCTTGCATTGTGGGATTTGGGAGGAAGTCAGCAGAAAGTGGCTAGGGGTAAATTGACGAAGCGGATAGACTCCAAGAGTCAGAATAAAGCGGATTATCAAGCTATTTTAGAGGATTTAGAAATGCAGGGGGCTGTTACTGTTACTAAAAAGGGATCTTCAACGAGTTATACTCTCACGTCACCGACGGGCTTAGATGTGTTAAAAGCGGGTTTGCGTAGTGATGAGTTTGAGTTTAATACCAATCTTGGTGCTTGGGTAGGAAATTCTTTGTTGCGATTGTTTCGTGAGGTTGATGTTGTAGTAGCTGCGCCGGTTGCGTCTGGTGGTGCGGTGATTGGTTCTTATGAGGAGTTTAAATCTGTTGCATTGGATGTTTATGACAAGTTGAATTATGAACACAACCTGAATAATTTAGTACCTATTTATCGGATTAGAAGAGTAATAGGAGAACGAGTTAAGCGAACAGAGTTTAATAATTTTCTATTAGAAATGCAAGCTAATGATATTTTTCAACTTCAAGGGGGAACAGTAGAAGACAATGCACGGGACAAAATAGAAGATTCAGTCACTACAGAATTAGATGGATTACGTTGTTATGCCAGACTTTTGAAAGCTTAAACTTTATTTCTTCAATTCTTCACACATTAACCTCATAATACTATGACTACTAACATATCTAACATTGATGAATTGATTAAAACTCAAAACCCATTTGCAGGACATCTTGTTGTTAAACCGCAGCAAATATGGGGTAAAAGTTTTCCTGATGTACCCTCAATTAATGCTCATGCGTCTAATGCAGTATTTGATGCGGTTGAAAAAATCTGTAAAGGGCAGCGTACAACAGTAGGTATTACGATTACAGCCGAAAGAGGATTAGGGAAAAGCCACATTATTAGTCGAATTCGCCATCAATTACAGACTAGGGAAGATAGCTTGTTTATTTACATGAGTAAATATGACAACTTAAATCAAATTAAATATGAATTTTTACAAAGCATTGCTTCTAGTCTCAGAGCATTTAGTAATCAAAAAGTGATGCAGTGGCAAGAAATAGCAACTGCTTTAATTAACGAATCAAGAAAATGGAATCATCCACCAGAAAAATATATTAGTAATAAATTCTCTACTAAAGTAGTGGAACAGTTAACAAAAGAAATTTTGTTAATCAGGACTAATATTAATAATCCTTACATAGTGAAGGCAATCTTGTGGACACTTTCTACAGATTATGTTGTTTATGCAAATCGCTGGCTATCCGGTTTAGAACTAACACCGGAAGAAGCTAAAGCAATGGGCTTGCCAAATCCAAAACAAGCAGATAGAGAGATTGAATCCTTACGGAATGTTCGTCAAATTTTAGATATCACCAGCTATTATAGAGTTCCGGTGATTTGTTTTGATGAATTAGATAATGCAGATGTTGCTGATAATGGTTTGACAACAGCACAAGTTATTGGAAGCTTGGTTAAGGATTTATATAACAATATTAAAAGCGGTGTTTTCCTGCTGGCAATGTATTCCGAAACTTGGAATGATCAGATTAGATTTTTGCCACAAGCTGAAGCAGCAATTGATAGATTAGTAAGTGAAAAATCTGATAGGCAACCAATTGAATTACAGGGCTTAAACTCTGATGAAATTGTTGCTTTGGTTAAAAAATGGTTACAAGAATTTTATCAAGAGCATCAACAAATACCTCCTCATCCTCTCTACCCATTTAATGAAAATAAACTTAGAGAATTTGGTAAACAGAAACCTACTATTAGAACAGTTTTAAAATGGTGTGGTGAGAATTTTATTCCGGCTATTCCACCTCCTTTGAATCCGGTTAAAGGATTTTTTAAAAGTGAGTTAGCTAATATTGAGACTTCTATTAATTCACTGATAGATGATGAATTAGCAATTACAGCGGCTTTAAAAGTAGGATTTCTTGGTTTGGCTAAATATGGAGTAGAAGTAGAAAGCGTGAAAATTGAAGGAGTTGAGGAAATTATCACAACTAAAGCAGATCAAGGATATCTTAATTTTCGGATTGTTGGTAATAATAGAAAAGTGAAAATAGGAATACTTATTCTACAACGACCTAGCGGAGCATTTATAGGTGCAGCATTAAAAAGATTGATTCATTACGAAAAATTTGATTTTACTCGTGGCTGCTTAATTCGCTCTAAGAAAATTAATCCCGGAGCATCAGTACCTCAACAATGTTTAAAAAATTTAAAAGAACAGACTGGAAAATGGATACTATTACGAGGTGAAGATATTAAATCTCTTTTAGCTATTTCATCTATTTACTATAATTGTAGAAATTATGAACTGACAGAAGAGCAAATTTTTGAATTTATCAAGGAGGAGAAGATAGCAATTAACAATCCTTTAATTCGAGAAATATTATGTAATCCTTCTGGACAAGAACCAACTGATTTAACTGGTTATGGATTTCCTGTTGCAATTCCTAAGTCTATTGATAATGCTGAATAATATCAAACTAAAGCTATAGCTAAATAGAAATGAATCAATCGTTTTCACTTCCAAGAGCATTGTGTTTACCCGTGCCTGATATTGAAGCCTTGATACAGGGACGCACAATTGCAGCTTTACCCAGGCAGTTTATTCATCCTGGGCAAAGATTTTCTCTTTATCCTGTTGACAATACAGGGAATGTACTTTTAATTAAAGTTTGGGCTAAATGTCAGCATTGTCATACTATGGATAAAACAACACCATTAAATACATTAGATGTTTTATCTCAATTAACAATCTGGAATTTAGAAACATTCGAGGAAATAATACAGAAACATCAAAATATTTTTCTGGCTTACTTGCGCGTTTATCATTTACCTGAACCTTTGGAAATTCCAGCTATTCCGAATATTCAAGATAAGTTAGGTAAATTTGTAGGTTTATCTAATATTTCTGGTTCTGAAGATAAACCCGTATTAAGTGATCAGGTATTTGTTCAACGTAAACAACAACTAGAAAAACGAGAACCTTCTTTATATCCTGAACTAGAAAAATTACAAAGTGCGTTATCACAAATAGCCAATAATAACCCAGCAGCACAACAATTAGACAATGAAATCAAAGTATTTTTAGGTTGGAGTAATGCACCAACTACAAATACAATAGATGCTGATTTAGATTGGATAAAAACAATTACATCTTTAGGAGATAGAAGTATAGAAAAAGATGATACTACAAGCAACTATCAAGCAGGTACAAATTTTGAAATTGTTACACGCAAAAGCCTTAATTTTTTAGGATTTAAAGTAGAGGAAGATCACAAAGGTGGTGCTGGAGGTTTAGATTTATATTGTTCACAACCTTATTCTCTAGTTTGCGAATGTAAAGCAGGTAAAAGCATTCCTCATAACACAGTAGAAGAATTAGATAGAATTGGTAAAAGACATCTTCAAGAAAATTATCTTCAAGCTGTGCGGTTAATTATTGGACCTGGTGAACCTACTAAAAACTTGAAAGAATCTGCTCAAATCTCTAAAGTCAGTATTATCAAAGCTATGACATTACAAAAATTAGTTGAACTCAAAGCAAAATATCCCGGTGCGATAAACTTAATTGAATTAAAGCAATACTTAGAACCGGGACAAATAGATGATAAAATTAACGAATATATAGATAAAATAGAAAAAGAGATAAAATTGCGATCGCATATTATCCAACTCGTCAAAAAACATCTAGAAAAAACAGGTACTAAAGATGCTCAAGTTAGTAATCTTTGCATAGCATATCTTTATGATCATCCACCACAAAACTTAGAAGATAAAGAACTATACGACATTCTCATAGAACTATCATCACCATTAACAGGCTACTTGGGAAGAATTAAAGAAGATTTTTGGAAAAAAGATCGCTTTTACTACCTGCGCGACTTACCAATTAATTAAAAATAACTCTTTTCTCTCTTCTTTTCTTACCTTCGCGCTCTTCGTTGCTATCCCTGCGGGACGCTCCGCGAACGTGGTTTATTTCCCCAAAATTATTCATCCCAAAGTCAAAATACCAGCTTGAAAATTCACCACCAAAGGCAAAAACTCCAACCACCTTGAACCCAATAAAATCTCCGTTAATTCATCTCCAGCATAAACAGGAATTTCATACTCTTGATTATCCAAAATCACTTTACCTAAATATAAATCAAAAGCTTTTTCTCCTTGGGCTGTGATCAATTCTTGTTCACGAATAAACTGCCAATTTAGTGCTTCTAAATCTTGTTTATTAATTGCTAGAAAACCTGTAAAGCCAGTATCTAACATGGTCTCTACAGGTAAATTTAAACCATCAGCATTAATCAAATCAATTTCAAAAAATAGCTGTCCCCCATCACCAAAATAACCCTCTATCATATTCTCCCAACTGCTCCAATTTCATTCAGCCGAAACATACAATGTACAGCATGAGGGTGTTTCTCTCGCGCTTGCTGACTAGCAACTTCTATATCTTGATCAACAAAATAATCACCACTATCAGGTTCTACGGCAATATACCAATTATAATGTTCTTTGATCAACTCAGGACGAACACGCTCAAAAATTGCCCGACAACGTTTGTGAAATGCTTCTCTTTCCGCTTCACGTCTAGCTAATTCTTCCGGTGATAAAGTCAGTTCAGGGAAAATTCTTCCTCTTCTTGCTGGTTGTTTTGGTGTTAGTTGAGTCATGTTTTTAAACCCCATTTCTACTATGATAATAATATCAAAAAAATCATCCCAAAGTCAAAATACCAGATTGAAAATTCACCACCAAAGGCAAAAACTCCAACCACCTTGAACCCAATAAAATCTCCGTTAATTCATCTCCAGCATAAACAGGAATTTCATACTCTTGATTATCCAAAATCACTTTACCTGAATAGATATCAAATCTTGACTCTCCCTGTGCAGTGCGTAAACGTTGCTTGCGTATAAATGACCAATTCAATCCTTCTAAATCTTGTTTATTAATAGCCATAAAGCCTGTGAATCCAGTATCAAATAAAGCATCTACAGGCAGATTTAAGCCATCAGCAGTAATTAATTCAATTTCAAAGAAAAGCTGCCCCTCATCACCAAAATAACCCTGTATCATATTCTTCCTGTTACCCCTGTTTCATTGATGCGAAATAGAAAATGTATCACATTAGGATGTTTCTCCCGTGATTTTTTACTAGCGACTTCCATATCCTGATCAATGAAATAATCACCGCTATCTGGTTCTACAGCAATATACGAGTTATAATGTTCTTTCATCAATTCAGGCAGTAATCTTTGAAAAATTGCCCAACAACGTTGATAAAATTGTTCATCTTCTGCTTTACGTTTAGCTAACTCTTCCGGTGATAAAGTCAGTTCAGGAAAAATCCTTCCTCTTCTTCTTGCTGTTTGTGGTGTTAGTTGAGTCATGTTTTTAAACCCCATTTCTACTATGATAATCATATCAAAAAATCATCCCAAAGTTAAAACACCAGCAGAAAAACCATCTTTATGAACCTTTCATTATCAGTCCTGATAGAATCTGCAAAAGCTGGAAAACTCATTAGTTTCCCCACAGATACCGTCCCCGCATTAGCCACCATACCAGTACAAGCAGAATTAATTTATGCTGCGAAACAACGCAGTTTTGATAAACCTTTAATTTTAATGGCTGCCAAAGCCGAAGATTTATGGGATTATGTTCAAGGTAGCCAAAGAGAATATCAAATCTGGCAAAAAATTGTTAATCAACATTGGCCAGGTGCATTAACTTTAGTTTTACCAGCTAGTGACAAAATTCCCACCGTCATGAACCCTGTTGAACCAACTACCATTGGGATTAGAGTCCCAAATCATCCAGTTGCTCAAACTATTTTGGCGCAAACTGGGCCAATGGCGACAACTAGCGCTAATTTATCAGGACAACCAGCTTTAGAAACCAAAGCAGAAATAGAAGCTCAATTTCCAGAAGTTTTAACATTAGAATCAACAGAATACCAAGGTTTGGGAATACCTTCCACCGTTGCTAAATGGACAGGGAACAATTGGCAGATTTTACGACAAGGTAGTATTAAATTAGATAATTATGAATTTTAGTAATTGGCTATATTTAGGAGCAGGAATAGGATTAGGAATAGGTATTTGTAGATTATTCCTTCAGCCTACAAAATCTGCATCCATTCCCATTCAAAATGCTCCACAACAGCAAGAAAACCAACTTTTACAAGAATTGAAACAAACTCAATTAGCCTATTATCAGTCCAAAGAAATGAGTCAGTTTCAAGCAGGTTTTTTAGCCCGAATTAGCCATGAATTGCGATCGCCATTAGGGAGTATAATTGGCTTACATCAATTGATTTTGACAGATTTATGTGACAATCCCCAAGAAGAACGGGAATTTGTCGGACAAGCTCACGAAAAATCTCTCAAGTTATTAAAACTAATTGATGAAATTCTGAATGTTTCTAAAATTGAATCTGGTAGAAATAAATTAGATATTGAAACTTTGCAATTATCTAAATTTTTACAAGAAATTTATAACTTAACTTATCTATTAGCAGTCAATCGTAATTATCCTTTTACTTTATCACCACCAGATCCAGAAATTTACATTTTGGCAGATTCCCGTTGGCTCAAACAAGTATTAATAAACTTGATAGATACAACAATTGCTCAAATGGAAGCAGGGAATATTTATCTTTCTAGTCATCTACAACCTACAGATAATTATGTAAATATCTGCTTAGATGTACCCACTGAAACTGTAGTTACAAGTGAATCTATAGATTTGATGATAGCTGAAAATCAGACAACTCAGAAAAATATAGTTCTGTCACCAGGAATGAAACTTTCACTTCATCAAAGTTTAGTAGAATTGATGGGAGGAAAGTTAGAAATTTTGCCTTTTCCCACCAATCAGGAAGAAAAATCACAGTTAACAAGATGGCAAATATCTATGCCTCTAACGACTCCTGAAGTTGAATCTCTCCAGGAACAAAATCAAAATTAGATTGATTGTATAGCACCATTGTTGTTGTGTTATTTGCTTGAAAACCAATCTTCTCATAAAATTCCTGCTGGTGAGTTGTCATCAAATACACACGCTCTACTTTTTGCATTCGCGGATGACTTAAAACAGTTTCTACCAACTTGCTACCTAGTCCATTACCTTGATATTCTGGATGAATGACAACATCCCAAATTGTAGCGCGATAGATACCATCAGAAGTCGCTCTTGCAAAGCCAATTAATAATTCCTTCTCCCAGACAGAAATCACAGGTTCACTATTAGCAATAGCTATACCCCAATCCTTAATACTTCGTCCTTTTGCCCAAAAAGCGGACAGATTAAACAGTTCTTGGAGTTGGTAAAGATCAATATCCGCATGACTGTGGCTAAATTGAATCTGAGAATATTTCATCTATAAACACCCACTTATCCTAAGATATTTGTTTCTGTTATGGCATATTTTCCTAGAAATTACTAAACCTGTATATGTATATGCAACAGTTCAATTAAAAATTAAGAATTAAGAATTAAAAAACTCTTTTTTATTCACCAAATAGAACGAAAGGCACGGAAGCCACTTGGCAATAGATGCGTGGAGGAAGTGCCAACGGCGAATTTATTCGCGGTGACATGATAGAATTAATTAGCAAGTAGGAATAACCATCAGCGCAAAGAAGTGTTTTATT
>NZ_JAQMTJ010000329.1:0-9661 GCF_028330815.1 Dolichospermum lemmermannii CS-548 | reverse complement strand
TCTACCGAGATTGCCTGTGGAGCGGAAAAACCTCTTAGAAGCCATTCTAAGACCGTGATGAAGCAGGAAGTAAACACTAAGGTTATCGCTGTCCAGATGTGTCTAGACTTTGGTAATTTTGGGTAAGTTTTATAGAACGGCAAGCACTCCTATTTTGGTAAAGTTCCATAGAACTAGGCGTTTAAAAGAAATATATCTCAAAAGGCCTAATTCAATAGTTTTGCTTCAAACAGCCAATTCCTTGGTAAACAGTTGGAAACAAGACGATAAATAGCGCAAACATGACGATGTAAGAAGTGTTAAAAATGCTAAAAGGCAATGTCTTAGGGATAGGTGGCGATTTATGCTGGTGGCAGTGATAGGCCTTACCGCAATTTCTATTCCTAACTGAAAACATCACATATAATATTGAGCGGGAGAGTTTACATGAAGCTTGTCATCCACGGTAAAAATATTGAAATCACTGATGCAATTCGTGAATATGTGCATCAAAAGATTGAAAAGGCAGTTAGTCACTTCCAGAACATCACCAATCAAGTGGATGTCCATTTAAGCGTAGCTCGCAATCCCCGAATAAGTACGAAGCAAGCGGCAGAAGTAACTATTTATGCTAATGGTAGTGTTATCCGTGCGGAAGAAAGCAGCGAAAGCTTATATGCAAGTATTGACCTAGTTGCAGACAAAATTGCTCGGCAATTACGGAAATATAAGGAAAAAAGGCAGGATCATAAAACTCAACCTATATCAACTAACGAAGTAGTAGCACCCGAAACTGTTGCAGCGGATTTAATAGGCGATCGCACCGCTGAATTACCCCAAGAGGTTGTTCGCACCAAATACTTCTCCATGCCACCAATGACATTGGCAGAAGCGCAAGAACAACTGCAACTGGTGGGACATGACTTTTATATGTTTCATAATGCAGAAAGTGGAGAGATTAACGTCATTTATGAACGTAATCACGGCGGTTATGGAGTAATTCAACCTCGTAATAACGGTAACGGCAACGGTAAAAATGGCAAATCTGCTCATGTTGGTGTAGCAGAAAAATCTAGAGTTTAATTATCGAGAGTCAGATCCCCGACTTCTCTAAGAAGTCGGGGATCTTAATTTATGCTGCTAGTTGTTGCAGGATTTTCAATGCTTCTTCAACGTGGCCTTTAAAGTTCAACATGGAATCAAGTACATACTGAACCACACCATTTTGGTCAATCACATAGGTGACTCGGCCGGGAATAAAACCAAAAGCGGTAGTTGCACCATATTGTTTTCGGACTTTATCACCTTGATCACTTAAAAGTGTAAAAGGTAAATTGTATTTATTTGCAAACTTTTGATGAGAGTCGCTAGAGTCACCACTCACACCAATAACTTCAGCACCAGCGGCTTGAAATACTGCATATTGATCTCGAAAAGCGCAAGATTCTATAGTACATCCTGGTGTATCATCCTTGGGATAAAAATAGAGAACAACGGATTTTTTACCCCGAAAGTCTGCCAAGCTAACATTTTCGCCGTTTTGGGTAGGTAGACTAAAATTAGGTGCGGTATCTCCAACTTTGATAGCCATATTAAAAAATTTAAACTTCAAACATTACTTAATAAAAGTTTACCCTGTAACCTAGCTTCTAGAATTTTCCTTGATAAAGTGCATCAGGAGGAGTAAGGTGAGATCCTTAAATAAGATATTCCGTCTATGCGTCTGAGTTCCCTTGATGTGTTTCGTGGTATTACCATCGCTGCGATGATTCTTGCTAATATGGCAGGAGTTGCAGATGATGTTTATCGTCCCCTCAGCCATTCTGAATGGCACGGTTGTACACCCACTGACTTAATATTTCCCTGCTTTTTATTCATTGTTGGTGTGGCTATGACGTTTTCTTTAGCAAAATATACCGCAGAGAACAAGCCCACCAAAGCAGTTTATTTACGCATCCTGCGCCGCACTGCGATTCTGTTTATATTGGGTTTAGTATTAAATGGTTTTTGGAATCAAGGTGTTTGGACTTTTGATTTAAGTAGTATCCGCTTAATGGGGGTATTGCAACGAATTGCTTTAACTTATCTTTTTGCATCTTTAATAGTTTTAAAATTACCTCGCAAAAGTCAATGGCTAGTAGCAGGAGGATTACTAATTGCTTATTGGTTGACAATGATGTATATTCCTGTTCCTGATTATGGTGCAGGAGTGCTAACGAGAGAAGGTAATTTTGGCGCATTTATTGATAGATTAATTATTCCCAAGGCACATTTATATAAAGGTGATGGGTTTAATTTCCTGGGAGATCCAGAAGGACTTTTCAGCACAATTCCGGCAATAGTTAGCGTTTTAGCCGGTTATTTTACTGGGGAATGGATTAAAGATAAAAAACAGGCTACTTCACAAACTAGCATGGATTTAGTGTTATTTGGTTTGTGTTGTTTGGTAATTGCAATTATTTGGGATGTGTCATTTCCCATTAATAAGAAAATTTGGACGAGTTCCTATGTTTTATTTACCACTGGTTGGGCGTTAATGTTATTAGCAGCTTGTTATGAATTGATAGAAGTGAGGTTAATTAAACGCTGGAGTAAGCCTTTTGAGATCATGGGATTAAATGCGATCGCTCTTTTTGTGGCTTCTGTATTCCTGATTAAAATCACAGCAAAAACCCAACTGGCTACTGGTGAAACTGCTGTGAGTATCTATAATTGGATTTACCAAAATATCTTTGCATCTTGGGCAGGAAATTTCAACGGCTCATTTTTGTTTGCACTTGTTACCCTGTTATTTTGGTATGGTGTTGCTGTTTTGATGTATCAGAAACGTTGGTTTATTAAAGTGTAAATAAAACTTTTGTGGGACAGGCATCTTGCCTGTCCAATATTTTGTTAGAAATTGAGAAAATCTATCGTTTTGGACGTTTTACACCACCAGGGCGTTTTACTCCAAATCCATACATATAAATTTCAGGCATATTAACACGCTTATCAGAACGCCTGTCAATAATTCCCAGTTGTAGCAAATATCGCATAATTTCCTCCGGGTTTAAAGTGGGTGGTTGTTTTCCAGATTCTTCACTCCATATTGTATTTTTAAGTTTATCTAGAAAAATTTCTTCTTCAACAGGAACTTTCAAGCCATTCAAGCTGTTCTTCAGAGGTGCTAACCAAGGATATTCATCTACTAATTCTTCAATTCTATGTTCAGAAGCTTCAACAATTGCACCTTGCAAATCAGGGGGATTTAGTAGGGTATCTCCAGATAAATTTTGCGGATTAAAGTCTCCGAGTTTGCGATTTGCTGCTAATGAAAACAGATTTAACAATGATCTTGGATCAATTCTCCCTCCAGCATCTTTAAGATGATTAGGAATCCAGCTATATGTATAACCCTTTCTAGGATTTTCACCCATGAATCTACCAATTATTTTCTCAATCATAAATTGGTGAGAATATTCCGAGCTAGTTATAGTTATTCCCAAAGGTGTGTTAGTTTCTTTGAGAAACCTTGGTAATGTCCCTAAATAATCAGCCATTTCTTGACCAGAATTTGCTAATCTTTTGAATAGTAGTTGATATAACCAAGCATCTTTCCATTCTAAATTAGTCTGATAAGCTTTTAGCTTAGAAGCATCAGGAAAACTTAAAAAATCTTCTCTAAACAGGTCGGTACGTAAAAAAATCTTGGGTCTAATTCTTTCCCAACGTCGCCACCTGTCTAACCAAAAAGCTAAAAGCTCACGAATAGGAACAGCTAATTGATTATATGAAGATACTAATCTATCTAATTCATCATAGGTAATAAATAGCCATTCATTAGCTTTAATTAATTGTTCATCTAACAAATCTAAAGCATGATTTATTTTTTCTATGTCTTGACGCACAAGAGGAAACCAAGCAGATAATAGAGGTAACTTATTGATTAATAATTCACGAATTTCTAAAGGTATTTCATTAGCCCAAGAGCTTGTTAAGATTCCTTGATTTTGGCGCAACATTATTCCTAACATTAAACCAATCCAAAATGCACGCCAATCAAGATTACTAACATTTTGCATCTGTGCTTCTATAGTTTCTATTGCAGGAAATGTTTTTTCCTGTTGTCTAGTCCGTCCAAAAGCCGCAATCCATGTTGTTTTTTCTAAATCATCTAAAGCTCTGATTTTTAAATTTTCTACGAGGATCATTCGTCCTGAAGGAATGGCTAATAACCGAAATAATTCAGTTTTACCAGCACCCTTTCCTCCTAATATTAAAAGTGTATCTCTTTCTAAAACTTGGCGATAGTTAGGAATGGGCAGAAAGTTTTTGAGAAAAACATCATCATCATTACCTTCATTTTCTGCTGTTGCGTTTCCTGGTGCTATAGCAGCCATTAATTCTAGTAGTTTTTGTTTATCAAAATTACTCATATTACTTCCTCATTAATTCTATTGAAATTTTTACCAAATAAGTTACAAATCCTTCGAGTAATTTTTTGATAATCTTCATTTGTCATTAAATTAATCAAGTCTTGTAATCTTCTTTTTTCTGCATTAATTTTTTCTGCATTACTTTCATCACGAATGAATAAAGAAATATCACCTTGTAAACCATCTTGTAAAGGAATTGTCAAGGCTGTAAAAGGTGCTACCTCATCACCTAAATTTGGAACTTCATCATCTGCATAGTAGTAGTTTTGTCTAAAAACTTGATATGCCTTTAAATTAAATTCTTCGTATTCACCATATCTTGCTGTTTCTCGCACACTGGGAGACATAGCATGAACTAATACTACAGGTAGTTGTTCTCTCTCTTCTGATAATGGTCGAGATAAACGACGAATAACGTGAGTTAAACCAGCCCAACTTTGCTGAGATTGTCTACCAAATATAACTGCGGCGTGAGATAAATCAGTTAATGCTAATCCCCCAATATCATGAAATCCTGCTCTAGAATCTAATAAAATGAAGTCAAGGGGTCTCTTATCACTTTCTATTTCTTTAATCATTTCTTGAAAAGTTTCAGGAAGTTGATGATCTATCAGGTTTTGAAAATCTAGCCTTGCTAATTTTTCTAGGTAATTATTATCTACAGTTCCCGCAGACAATAAATAGAGTTCTTCTCCTAAATCTCCGATCAATAAGGGATCATTAATTGTTAAAATATGATCTCTTAAAGACCAATTGTTACTTTGAATTTTTTTCTCTAACAAATAATCAATAACCCCAAAAGGTTTTGGATTATCTGGAGAAAATATCGAAGATAAACCAGGAGCTTCTAAATCCAAATCTACTATAGCTACCCGGTGTCCATTACGAGCTAAAGTGAGTGCAGTAGCGACTAGTGCTGTTGTTCTACCTACACCTCCTTTAAATGAAAAAAATGTGATGATTGCTGGTTTATCACCGCTATCAACCTCTTCTATTTCCCAAGGAGGATTACCTGAATTCTCATTAGTCCATGTATGTTTAGCAATATGGCGTTCTAGTATATACAAACGAGGAAATGGAGCTTCATCATCCCGTTCAATAGCAATAGTATCATCCTTCCATTCGGCTTCAATTCTCTGATTTTTGATGACATCAATTAATGCTTTATAACCATCTTGTTTACCCTCTGGTTCTGGACACCAAATATCGTCATCGTAATAAGAACCAAGTTCTGCATTTAAGTATTGTTTTAATTTATTTATGTCTAATGAATTAAGTTTAATACTGTTTTGTGAGCCATTATCTTCAGTGATTTTCTTAGGTTCAAGGAAAAGGCGTATTTTACCATAAACATCACGAATTATGGTTACAGATTCCAGATTTGGTTTCAATCTTGATTCTATGTCAGGTTTTTCAAAGCATTGTTTTACTCTTGCAAAAGTATCACCAAAACTAATCATAATTCTCTCAAATTTCTATTTGCTAACTCTGTAAGTGTACCATCTAGAGCAATTATGCCATCTAGAATCAGTTTAGGTATAATCTCCTGATAAATTTGCTCTGCTCGCTCAACCGCGTCCTTTGCTTCAGTTTTATTCCAAAGTCCTGATTTAGCATAGCGTCGCTCTGGATGATTTCGACTTAGGATAGTTCCCTGTATTCGAGAAGTTGGAAGTTGCATATCAAGCACCGGATACATTAAGCGTAGCCTATTCATTGCTTTACCTTGAAGTTTTTTTAAATCATGACCATGGGTTTTTATTTCTTCTATATCTTCAGAAAGATATACTGTAACTAATACCTTAAATGAACATTCAACGACATAACCAGCTAGATATACTGCATTATCCAATCGTTCCTCTCGTTCCTCATTCAACACATTCAACAAAATTTTTGCATCATGTAAATGCCTTGCTGCTGCTTGTGGAAAAGACGCTTCTAACAAAATTACTCCTTAATAATTGGTTTCAAAAAAATATAAAAATGCTGAAAATGAGTCCGCAAACGCGGACTTTTACTCAACGAAATCAACCCATCAACTAAACTGCAACCTCTTCCGCTTCCAACACATTAATCTCATCTAAAATCCGCCAAATTTCCTGCATCATTGCATCTAAACCAGTGCGAGTTACCGCAGAAATTATAAAAACTGGCGCAAAAGCCAGATGATTTAATTGCATAGCTAAAGCTTCCAAATCAACAGTTTCCCTATCAACAGCATCTATTTTATTCAAAGCTAAAATCTGCGGACGTTTAGCTAAACCTCGTCCATAAGCTTTCAGTTCTTCCTGAATAGTATGGAAATCAGCAATGACATCTTCACTTGTCGCATCAATTAAGTGTAATAAAACCCTTGTCCGTTCAATGTGACGCAAGAAATCATGACCTAAACCCGCACCATGAGAAGCACCTGCAATTAAACCGGGAATATCGGCAAAAACAGTACCATCACCCGTAGGTTTTTTTACCACACCCAAATTAGGAATTAAGGTAGTAAAAGGATAATCAGCGATTTTCGGACGTGCGGCTGATAAAGAAGAAATTAAAGTAGATTTACCCGCATTTGGTAAACCAATAATTCCTACTTCTGCTAACAATTTCAACTCTAAACGTAATACCTTCTTTTCCCCTTCTAACCCAGGAAGGGCATATTCGGGGACGCGGTTACTATTACTCAAAAAATGTTGATTTCCTAGCCCACCTTTACCACCTTTAGCAACCTGAAAACTTTGACCAGGTTCAACTATATCGCATAGTAAAGCACTCGTTGCCGCATCATAAACAGAAGTACCACAGGGAACTTCAACAATTAAATCTTTTCCACCTGCACCGGTACAATTATTTGGACCACCACGTTCTCCATTTTGCGCCTTAAACAAATGCTTATATCGAAAATCTAACAAGGTTTGGAGGTTGCTATCACCCACAAAAATGATTGAACCGCCTCTTCCGCCATTACCACCGGAAGGACCACCTGCTGGTACATATTTCTCTCTGCGGAAAGCAACAATACCATCGCCTCCGTCACCTGCTTCTACTTCAATTACTGATTGGTCTATAAATTGCATAATTTAGTCAGTTGTCAGTTGTTAGTTGTTAGTTGTCAGTTGTCAATTACGCTAACAATTGACTACTAACAACTAATTTAAATATAAGGTGTAACATCCTCGCCACAGTCGTCTGCTAGGTAGGAAAGGGCGCGAAAGCGTAAACCTACCATTTGTTCATAAAGGGGGTTAATTTTACACAATGGCGGAATATGAACTATTTTCCGCCCGAATAGAGTTACATCTCTTTCAAAGGGACACTGGGAAGGAATCATCTTACACAAAAATTTCGCCACTCTGGGGTCTTGAATATCTAAACCGTCTAACCACTGACGCAAGGGACGTAAAGCGTCTGGGTGTGGGGCTTCAAGTCCAGCCGCAGGGAAATCGTTTATTTGTGCGGTATCTTCTAGGGTATGACGTAGAGCCGTGAGTAAACTTTCTTGCAGTTCTAATTTTTGACACAATTGCTGAAGTAGGTCATCTTCACTAGGTGAGTATATACCATCAGCGATCGCTACCATTACCGCTGTCCGCAAGAAATTTTCCGCTACAGGCGTACCTTTACCCAATATAGCCGCTAATTCATCTGGTTCAATTATCTCTAGAGTATTCCAATCAACAGAAGGGGCTAATTCATCTTTGGTCAGATTAGTAATTAATTCCTGTTCTTGAGTATCAAAGTTACCATCAGCCCAAGCAATAGTCAGTAATCCACGTAACCAAGCAATAATTTGTTCGCTACTGTAAGGAGTTTGAGCAGTAGTTGTCATAAAAACTCAGTCCTGTAATTTTTATTAGTCAATATTAAGTTACCTTGAAGATAACTAAATTTCTGTACATTTAATTGGTAAAAATAAAGTAAATGTAGTCCAACATGATCAGGAATTTTGTTGGGTTTCCTTGCTTCAACTCAACCTCCGAGATCAGGACTTTTTAGCCCGAACTCAGCAGTATTGATTCACAACGGCATAAAATATGGATATAATTGATTATATTTATCATTAATTAGGTATAAAGTATGTTCTCCTTTGGTATTGAACATGAAGTTGCTTTTCTCAATCATCAAGGAAAATTCGCAGATTTCCAGAATACAAAATTTGCAGATTTTCAGCAAATTGTTGACAAATTACCTATCTATCCCACTGACTACCCACAATTAAGAGTTGGTGATGCTGGGATTAAGAAAAAGCGGTGGTATATTGAAGGATTTGAAAGATTTAGCGACTCTGAAGAAGTAATTGACTGTGTAGCTAAAGGTATTGAAATTAGAACAACTATCCACTCTACTATTCAAGGAGCAATTGATGAATTAACAGAAAGTTTTTATTTACTGAGTGAAGTAGCTTCTAGTTTGGATTTTACACCCGTTTTAATTAGTTTCAATCCTTATCATCGGGTATTTAATCCTCAACCACCATTAAATGATTATGAAATCAGACGGAGACAAGTATCTCCAGAAAAACAAACTGCTAATATTCCCATGTTAACATATGGACCAGATTTAAATATTTCCGTCGCCAACTTACCTATTCAACAGGTAATTGATATTGGCAAAAAGTTGACTTATTACAGCCCTTACATCATTCCTTTTAGTTATAGTTCTCCTTTTTATCATGGTGATTTATGGGAAGGTTTATCAATCAGAACATTTATGAGAACAGGAAAAAGACCGGCAGCATTAGTTTTTGTGGAAACAGCAGAAGAACTAATAAAAAGTGTACCATCATTAACAAAAATTGCCCGCATTCCCGCAGAAGTAGGACGGATAGAATTTAAAGCTTGTGATAGTTGTGATAATTTCGCTATTTATGCAGGTTTATTAGCTTTATTAAAAGGTTTAGTATTAGATGAAACTTTACCAGGTAGAGCTATGATACCTGATGCTAATTTACACCAAATTTCGGCAAAATCAGGCTTTGAAAATGAAGACATTTTCCTTAACTCTTACAAACTTTTACAAGTTGCTGAAATTGCCCTTAAAGATGATCCTGATCTTGAATTTTTAACTCCATTAAAAGTCATTTTATCCGAGAAAAAAACAAAATCTCATGAATTAATTCAGTTGTTCCAAAATTTAGGTTCAATTGAAGCCACTCTCAAGAAAAGTTATAACAGGTAATAGGTAATAGGTAATATTTACCAATGACCAATGACCAATGACCAATGACCAATCACCAATGACCAATCACCAATCACCAATGATCAGGGTATCTCAAT
>NZ_JAQMTJ010000328.1:0-9649 GCF_028330815.1 Dolichospermum lemmermannii CS-548 | reverse complement strand
GACACATCTGGACAGCGATAACCTTAGTGTTTACTTCCTGCTTCATCACGGTCTTAGAATGGCTTCTAAGAGGTTTTTCCGCTCCACAGGCAATCTCGGTAGAACTTACCGTTTCTGACCGTAGTTCCTAAAAGGAACCCTATAATACCAAGTTCCTAGTTATCTAAATAGGCATTAATGCCCTTTGGCACTTAGGACATACAGCATGAATTGTCATTTGACAATCTAATAAATGGAAACCTTCTTTTTGGGCTGTTTTTCCGCCAATCTTTAAAATTGAGTCATTTTTAAACTCAATAGTCGAATTACAGCGGACACAAATTAAGTGATGATGGTGATGGGGATAAGGCTGATTAATTTCATAATGTTTATGCCCTTCACCTAATTCCAACTCCCGCAAAATCCCCATTCTCGCCATCAACTTTAAAGTGCGATAGATAGTTGATAAACTAATTCCTTCACTGTCAGCTTCTAAGCGATGATATAGATCCTCTGCGCTTAAATGCTCACCTTGGGGGAGTTCTTGAAAAATATGCAGAATTGTTTCGCGTTGTGGAGTTAAACGCCAGCCACGGTCGTTTAATTCCGCCTTGAGTGAACCAGTTGTGTAGACAGTCATACTAAATTTTCTCAACAAAGCTCATTAATTGAGAATATAACAAATGTTGGGGTTGATTTGCAACAATCATTGCCTATTGAGAATATTTGCTGATTGTCAGTTGTCAGTAGAAAATATTTTTCTATTGCCTCCTGCCTCCTGCCTCCTGCCCCCTGCCTTCTGCCTCCTAACTTAATGACTCTAGATAGTCGCGGACTAGGTTACGGCGCTTGGGTTGGCGGAGTTTTTGCAAAGCCTTAGATTCAATTTGTCTGACTCTTTCCCGTGATAAATCAAGGGCGCGGCCAATTTCTGCTAAAGAGTAAGCATGACCATCGGATAAGCCAAAGCGCATTAAAATCACATCACGTTCCCGACTAGTTAAATCATCTAGAAGACTATGCAAATCTTTATGTAAAGATTCCCGCATTAACATCTCCTCTGGAGTAATCGTATCAGTCTCTAACAATTCTCCTAATTCAGTATCTTTATCCTTCCCTACCTTGGTTTCTAAAGACACAGAACGAGGAACTCTCAATAATACTTCCCGCACTTGGGCAGGTGTCATATCTAACTCAATTCCCAGGTCTTCTAAAGTCGGGGTACGACCTTTTTCTTGGGCAATTTTCCGTTGCGCCTTTTTAATTTTGTTGAGCTTTTCGGTAATATGAACAGGCAGGCGAATAGTCCGGCTAGAAGTAGCGATCGCCCTGGTAATACCTTGACGAATCCACCAGTAAGCATAGGTACTAAAACGATAGCCCTTGGTGGGGTCAAATTTCTCCACGGCTCGTTCTAAACCTAAAGTCCCTTCTTGAACCAAATCCAACAATTCCAAACCCCGATTTTGATACTTTTTAGCGACAGATACCACTAAACGCAAATTCGCCTTAATCATGTGGGATTTGGCTTGCAGTCCTTGAGTTTGAACTTGTTCTAGTTCTTCTACTGTTAAATTAGCAATTTCGGCCCAGCGTCTTTTGCCATTGGCTAGGGTAGGTTTAAGATCAGGTAAACTTATGCCCGCAGTAGTTGCCCACCGTTCTAAAGAAGGGCGGTGTCCTAATTCCGCTTTCAACCGCTCCTGTACCTCCATTAACCGCGAATAGGGGATAATTATAGCATCTCCTTCAGCAGCAGCAGCACTAAGCATTAATCGCATTCGTAAGTATCTCTGTACTTTTTGGGCTTCAGCAACTTCCTCATCTCGTCCCAATAACCGGACTCGGCCAATTTCTTGCAGATAGAGACGCACTAAGTCGGTACTGCGTCTGGTAGTTTGCGCGGCTAAAGCTAAATCAGATTCAATCGTAGCCATGTCTAAATCTGGCAAATCATCATCATTATTGATTTCAATCTCCAAAGGTGGACTAGGATTTTGCCCGTCGTGGGCGGCATTTTTATAAAAGGATGTTGCTGGCATGATGTCTCAAATTACTCCAGGTAACAATAGATTATGGTTAGCTAAAATTACGGTTATCTAATCAACTGTTGCTATTCCGTAACTCGTCATCAAATAACACGATTTGGGTTTCGATGTACAATTCTTTGCAAAACTTTGTACTAGTACCGCAGGGCGGAATTAAAAATTAACAATTAAAAATTAAAAAAGCAGATTGTATAAGCTTTTTAGGGATTTTTAATGGTTATCTTACTTACGCTGTACTGTACTAGTCCAAGCGCGGAGGAGAGGAGAAAACTTAATTTATCAACTTTTGGACTGTTTTAACTGGATAGTTATTTTCGCCACAGGTTACTAGTTTGAAATAATACATTTTTAATGAGTCGTTTGTCGCTAGTATCCGTGTGATTAAACAAATAGCTATGCAAATCTTTAGCCAGATTTTCAATTATGATTTAACTGGTCAATAATACCATGTTTAGGAATATTAACGGTTATTTTTTTAACTGATTATAAACTCACTTCTAATTATGATGATGTTTATAAACTACATAGTCATATTTACATCACTCAAAAAGTAATTTCCTGACAATTTGACAAATTTTTTCTAGGGATTTTGCGGTAGTCATTTAATTTTAATTGGACACCTTACCCTGTCAGCATTTCTCCCTTATTTACCAGATTTGTTCTGTGGGAAAATTATCAAATTCAGGTTTGATATCTCGGATCATCAGTTTATCTAACGCTTGTCTGGGTGTAACTGCTCCTTCAAGTAGTTGATAAACTTGTTCAGTAATGGGAATAGCAATACCTCGTTGTTGGGCAATTTCCATTAATACCCGACAAGTGTTCACACCTTCGGCTGTACCTGGAAGATTTGCCAGAACTCCAGGCAGCGTTTGTCCATTGGCTAATTGATAACCAACTTGATAATTACGGCTTAAAGGGCTGTTGCAGGTTGCTAATAAGTCCCCTAGACCAGATAAACCATAAAATGTTTCCGTTTTCGCACCTAAAGTATTACCGATTCGTACCATTTCGGTTAACCCACGGGTGACTAGGGCAGCTTTGGCATTTGTGCCTAAGTGTAACCCATCACATACACCAGCGGCGATCGCTATCACATTTTTCAGTGTTCCTCCTAATTCTACGCCCACAGGGTCAGGGTTAGTATAGACACGAAAGCGACTAGAAGAAAATACCAATTGGACGGTTTGGGCAGCTTTGGTATTTTTACTCGCTACTACCGTTGCTGCTGGTAATTCCTGGGCAATTTCCTGGGATAAATTCGGACCTGATAAGACCACAACAGGAGAATTAGGAAAAGCTGCTTGCCAAATTTGCGAAGGTGTGTATGTAGTGTGTGGTTCTAGTCCCTTAGTTGCAGTCACAAAGATTGTCTGTGGAGACAGGGGGCAAGATTGCACCATAGAGGCCACATCTCTGACCCCTTTCATAGAAATAGCGGACAAGACTATTTGAGCATTTTTATTTTCTAATACTTTTTCTAGAGGTTGCGAGTCGGAACGTGACCATAAATGCACCTGATAATCATTAATTGCTGCTAATTTAGCCAAGGCTGTACCCCAAGCCCCCGCACCAAGAATAACGACAGATTTTGAATTTGGTGATTGGTGATTGGTCATTGGTAATTGGTAATTGGTGATTGGTGATTGGGGTAGAACAACTGACCACTGACTATCTGGGATAACGTTTCATTAATTCTCTGACTTGCTCTGCATGATAGGAGCTTCTTGTCAAGGGTGAAGAAACAACTTGTAAAAATCCTAGTTCTTCCCCAAAAGTTTGCCAGGCGGCAAATTGCTCAGGTGTGATAAAATCAGATACTTGTAAGTGTTTTTGACTGGGTTGGAGATATTGCCCAATTGTCAAAATATCACAATCTACTCTTCGTAGGTCTTCCATGACTTGGCGAATTTCTGCATCTGTTTCACCCAAGCCGACCATAATACCAGATTTGGTGTAAGTGCTGGGAGAAATTTGGCGCGAGCGCTGTAATAATTCCATTGTCCGCTCATAATTTCCTTGGGGACGCACACGGCGGTATAAGCGGGAGATGGTTTCTGTGTTGTGGTTAATTACTTCTGGTTTAGCTTGGAGAATTATTTCTAAAGCTTGCCAATTACCGCATAAATCGGGAATTAATACTTCTATTGTTGTATGAGGCGAAACTTCATGAATAGCATTAATACAGTGGACAAATTGAGATGCACCACCATCAGGTAAATCATCTCGGTTAACGGAAGTAATCACGACGTGATTAAGCTGCATTCGCCGCACTGCTTCTGCTAGTCGTGTCGGTTCGGTGGGATCTAATGCTTGGGGTTTCTTTTCAAAATCAATATCACAGTAAGGACAAGCCCTGGTGCAAGCTGGACCCATAATTAAAAATGTGGCAGTACCCGCGTTGAAGCATTCCCCAATATTGGGACAGGAAGCCTCTTCGCAAACGGTATTCAGGGCTAAATCCCGCAAAATTTCTTTAACGTTACCAACACGCTCCCATTGAGGCGCTTTTACTCGCAACCAGTCTGGTTTTACAGTCACAGTCTACTTTTACCATTTTAGTTATACAAATCTTATGGTAGCAAGCAAAGACCTTTGTGGAAAAGAGAAAGTTTGTTATTTTCTGCTGATTGTGATATTCTAGAGTTAAATTGCCATTTTTGTGGCGGGATGTGGCGCAGCTTGGTAGCGCACTTCGTTCGGGACGAAGGGGCCGCTGGTTCGAATCCAGTCATCCCGATTTTGGACTTTATCTGTCGTGGTGGCTGTTTTTCAAGTCAAATCGATGATTATAAATTAACTATACAACAATTTATGGCTGCATGAATTATGTTATGCCTACGGCACGCTGCGCGAACGCGCAGAGGTACAAAGGAGCAAAGGCGCAAAGGTTAAGATTTTTATTTAACCTTGTAGGTGTAGAATTTTAGTCAAGTTATTAATAATAGAAGTTCTAGAATAAAGCTAAATGTTTGAGCAAACTTTTAAGAATATTGATGATGTTCTCTGGAAAGAGGCAGGTTGTACTACAGAATTAGATTACACTGAGCAAACTTCTTGGCTGCTGTTTTTGAAGTATTTGGATGATTTGGAGCAGGACAGAGAAGACAAAGCCAAATTAGCGGGGGAATCATATCAGTTTATCATTGATGAAACCCATCGTTGGTCTGTTTGGGCTGCACCTAAAGATCAAAATGGGAAATTAGATCAAAATCATGCGCTGACTGGTGATGATTTGATTGATTATGTCAACCGCAAGTTATTTCCATATTTACAGGGTTTTAAGGAACGGGCTACTAGTCCAGATACGATAGAATATAAGATTGGTGAGATTTTTAGCGAAATTAAAAATAGGTTTCAAAGTGGTTATAGTTTGCGGGATGCTTTGGAATATATTGATGAATTAAGATTTAGATCCCAACAGGAAAAACATGAGTTATCCCATCTCTATGAAGCGAAAATCAAGAATATGGGAAATGCGGGGCGTAATGGTGGAGAATATTATACACCACGTCCTTTAATTCGGGCAATGATTCAGGTTGTTAAGCCGAAAATTGGTGAAAAAATTTATGATGGTGCTTGCGGTTCGGCGGGTTTTTTATGTGAAAGTTACGACTATTTAAGACAGGGGAAATTAACTACTAAACAACTGGAAATACTCCAGAAAAATACTTTTACGGGTAAGGAAAAGAAGAGTTTGGCTTATGTCATTGCGATCATGAATTTGATTTTACATGGCATTGATGCGCCGAATATTATTCATACTAATACTTTGACGGAAAATCTTAGTGATGTTCAAGATAAAGATCGTTTTGATGTGATTTTAGCAAATCCGCCATTTGGAGGGAAGGAACGGAAGGAAGTACAGAATAATTTTAATATTAAAACTGGGGAAACGGCGTTTTTATTTTTGCAGCATTTTATCAAAATGTTGAAGGTTGGCGGTAGGGCGGCGGTAGTTATTAAAAATACTTTTCTTTCTAATTCTGATAATGCTTCGCGGGCTTTGCGTCAAGAGCTTTTGAGTAGTTGTAATTTACATTCTATTTTAGATTGTCCTGGGGGGACTTTTATCGGGGCGGGGGTGAAAACTGTTGTTTTATTCTTTGAAAAGGGAGAACCTGTAGACGCGATTCAGACAACACCGATTTTTAATCAAGGGAAGTCTATAAATGAACAAATGGCGACTCGGAAAATTTGGTATTATCAATTAGATCCGGGGCGGAATATGGGGAAAACTAATTCCCTGAATGATGATGATTTACAGGAGTTTGTGGAGTTACAATCCACTTTTTCGGAATCGGAAAAGTCTTGGTTGGTGGATGTTACGGATATTGATCAGGA
This sequence comes from Dolichospermum lemmermannii CS-548, assembly GCF_028330815.1. NCBI lineage: Bacteria > Bacillati > Cyanobacteriota > Cyanophyceae > Nostocales > Aphanizomenonaceae > Dolichospermum > Dolichospermum lemmermannii. The sequence continues at coordinate 3,278 of NZ_JAQMTJ010000328.1, read as the reverse complement.
GAGTTTTGATCTGTCGGTGAAAAATCCGCATAAGGCTGAGGAAGTAGCTTTACGAGAACCCCAGGAAATTTTGGATGAAATTGCAGTTTTGGATGGGGAAAGTGCGGAGATTTTGGCAAGTATTTTACAGTTGACAGTTAACAGTTGATGGACTGTGTTAGGCTTATTTTTAGTGTCTTTTTTTTGTTCTAAGGTACTATGAAAAATATCAAAATCATTGTCGAAAAACACCCTGATGGTTATGTTGCTTATCCTTTAGGTATTCAGGGGGTTGTAGTGGGTGAGGGTGATACTTATGAAGAGGCTTTAAATGATGTGCGTTCGGCTATTTTATTTCATATTGAAACTTTTGGAGAATCGGTGCTTGAATCTGAATCTTCAATACTAGAGGCTTTTGTGGCAGAGGCAACGGTATAATGACAAAGTTTCCGGTTGATGCTCCTAAAGCAAAAGTGATTAAGGTGCTTGAAAGTTTTGGATTTTCAATAGTACGAGAAAAAGAGCATATTTCTATGATTAGACAAAATTCTGATGGCACAAATACTCCTTTAACTTTACCAAATCATAAACTTATTAAAGGTTCTACTCTCAGAAGTATCTGTACTCAATCTGGTATCTCACGGGATGATTTTATTGCTGCTTATGAACAAGATTAGAAATATATTTGCTCTGATTGGGGGATGTTGTGAGTGAGATAAGTTCTCAGGATTATGCTAATTTCTGCTATGAGATTAAACAGCGAATCCGCGATCGCCAATTGGCAGCTTTACGCAGTGTAAATCGGGAATTAGTGCGGCTATATTGGGAAATTGGCGAGTTAATTCATCACAAGCAGGAAACCCTGGGCTGGGGTAAGTCTGTGGTGGAAACTCTAGCGCGAGATTTACAAGGTGAGTTCCCAGGACGGAATGGGTTTTCGGCAAATAATCTCTGGTTAATGCGCCAGTTTTACCGTGAATATGTGGATCATCCAAATCTCCAATTATTGATTGGAGAAATTAGCTGGACAAAGAATCTAGTGATTTTTGGTCGTTGTAAAGATGATTTGGAGCGGGAATTTTATCTTCGGGCTACGGCTCGTTATGGCTGGACAACGGCGGTGCTTAAACATCAAGTAGATAATAAGAGTTATGAGAAATATTTACTGAATCAAACTAATTTTGATGCCACTGTAACCGATGATATCAAGGCACAGGCGGTACTGGCGGTTAAAGATAACTATACCTTTGATTTTCTGGATTTGGCGGAACAACATTCAGAACGGGATTTAGAGCAGTCTTTGGTGCAGAATTTACGGGGGTTTCTGTCTGAGTTGGGGGGTGCGTTTGCGTTTATTGGTAATCAATATCGGCTGGAGGTGGGTGGTCAGGAATACTTTATTGATCTACTATTATTTCATCGTCGGTTACGCTGTTTGGTGGCAATTGAGTTGAAAATAGGTGATTTTAAGCCGGAACATAAGGGCAAAATGGAATTTTATCTGGAGGCTTTGGATTGTCAAGAAAAGATGGAGGGTGAAAATCCGCCGATAGGAATGATTATTTGTCGTTATAAAAATAAAACGGTGGTGGAATATGCTTTGCGAACGGCATCCCGTCCGATTGGGGTGGCGACTTATACGATTGTACCGCAGTTGCCTGATGCTTATCGTGAGCAGTTGCCTAGTCCTGAAGAGATTGCTGAACGGTTAAGATTATGGCAGGAGGGTAGTAATGATGAGTAGTGAAGAGATGGAATTGATAGTTGATAATAGACAGTTGCCAGTGGGGTGGGAAATTAAGAAACTTGGTGAGGTTTATGATGTACGAGATGGAACACATGATTCACCAAAATATCTGCCAGAAGGTTATGCACTGATAACCTCGAAAAACCTAAAAAGCAACGGTTTAAATTTTGAGAACATCAAATACATTTCAGAAGTAGATTATAAAAAAATAAATGAGAGAAGTGCTGTACATAAAGGTGATATTCTCCTTGCAATGATTGGGACTATCGGCAATCCAATTGTTGTTGAGGTAGAGCCTGAATTTGCTATAAAAAATGTTGCTTTAATCAAAGTATCAAAAAAGCAAAGTAGCTATTTTCTCAAGTATTATCTTGAGACTGAGTACGTTCGATCAAAAATGCAAAGAGAAGCAAAAGGCACTACTCAAAAGTTTGTAGGATTAGGCTATTTAAGAGATTTTCCAATTCCTATTCCCCCACTTCCCGAACAAAAGCGGATTGTGGCGATCGCAGATGAGGCATTTGAGGGGATTGATAGAGCGATTCGTAACACGGAAAAAAACCTCTCTAATGCCCGCGAATTATTTGAAAGTTATCTAAATACAATCTTTACACAAAAAGGCGACGGGTGGGAAGAGAAGAAGTTAGATGAGGAGTGCGAAATTATTATGGGGCAAAGCCCTGATGGTTCTTCTTATAATGCAGAAGGTATTGGTGTTCCGTTAATCAATGGACCTGTTGAATTTGGAGGTATTGAACCATTTTCAAAAACGGTTGCAACTAAGTTCACAACAAAACCAACAAAAATGTGTAAGGAAGGTGATCTAATTCTTTGCGTGCGTGGTTCAACCACTGGTCGCATGAATATTGCTGGTCAAGAAGCTTGTATTGGGCGGGGTGTTGCTGCAATTGTATCCAAAAACAATCAAGATTGGGTAAATCAATTTATTAGTTTTAGTAGAAATAAAATATACGCATTAGGCAGCGGTTCAACTTTTCCAAATGTCTCATCTTCAGAACTGAAGAAAATTATTATTCCCTTTCCACCTAAAGAGCAACAAGATCATATAGTTTCACAAATTGAATATCTATCTACAGAAACCCAACGCCTCGAAAACATCTACCGCCAAAAAATCGCCGCATTAAAAGAACTGAAACAATCCATCCTACAAAAAGCATTTACAGGAGAACTTACCGCAGATAAAGGGGAAAAATAGAAAAGATAATAAAAATATTTTGTCTGAATCAGGATGCTCAGGATTTAAGGATGTACAGGATGTTTATTGATATTATAAAATAGTATTTATTTCTAACAGAAAACGAGGAAATCAATCCTGAAAATCCTCTAATCCTGGAAATCCTGATTCAGACAAAAAATGTCCTGGCTGTTTATTGATATAATCAAATAGTATTTATTACCGACAGAAAACGAGGAAATCAATCCTGAAAATCCTCTAATCCTGGAAATCCTGATATGGCTAACGCCACGCTACGCTATCAGACAAAAAATGTACAGGCTGTTTATTGATATAATAAAATAGTATTTATTACCG
>NZ_JAQMTJ010000327.1:0-10624 GCF_028330815.1 Dolichospermum lemmermannii CS-548 | reverse complement strand
TCTACCGAGATTGCCTGTGGAGCGGAAAAACCTCTTAGAAGCCATTCTAAGACCGTGATGAAGCAGGAAGTAAACACTAAGGTTATCGCTGTCCAGATGTGTCTAGACTTTGGTAATTTTGGGTAAGTTTTATAGAACGGTAAATTTACTTTCAAAAATACTACTTTTGCAGCATCTATCATCACAGCAAATTGCCAAAACAATCATAAATTCCATTATGGATACGCTTTCCACAAATAATTCCAAGATTCTGATTGTAGATGACGATTCTAGTGTCCGTAACCTGATTCAGCGTTTTTTGAGTCGGAAATATCAAATAGAATCAGCAGCAGATGGTAAAACCGCTCTTGTCTTATTTGAGCAGTTTAATCCCGCTTTAGTGATTCTCGACTGGAACTTGCCAGATGCAAATGGCTATAAACTTTGCCAAGAAATGCAAAGTCGTACCAATGTGTTAGTCATGATGCTTACCAGTCGCAATGATGAAGCTGATAAAATTAAAGTCTTGGCTGCTGGTGCTGATGATTTTTTAACCAAACCATTTAGTCTAGCTGAGGTAGAAGTTAGGGTAGAAGCCCTATTAAGACGTGTTCGCTATATCCAGTCCAGTGTGTCACAACGCCTCACTTTCAATCAGTTAGCTATTAACCCAGAGGCGCGAGAGGTAACACTCAATAATAAAGCTTTAGCTTTAACTGCTTTGGAGTTTAATATCTTACATTTTCTAGCTACCCACCCTGGACAAGCATGGAGTCGTACCCAACTGATCCAAAAGATTTGGGGTTGTGATTATGTGGGAGATGGACGGGTTGTTGATGTGCATATTGGCCAACTTAGGAAGAAAATGGAAGTTGATTCTAGTATGCCGGAGTATATTAAAACGGTACGGGGTTATGGTTATAAGTTTGATCCACCAGACAACACCGCAAGTTAAATTTTGAAAAAAGGGTTGTTGGATAACTGAACAATTTGGTCAAATCTACTAATTAGTTCGGTGATGATATTGAGGCTTGATTAGATGATTAAGGTGATTAATTGGTAGATATTGGAGCTAAAGTCAGTCGGGGAATTGTATCTACTTAGGGCTTGGATAAAATCTTTAGTTTTTCTCTTTTACAGGATATTCTCAGAGTATTTCTCATCTTCTCTGGTTTTGTCCAAACTATCAGTTTAAAAATATCTATGCAAATTACTGTGATGACTTTTAATCTCCGCTATGACAAACCAGATCCTGGGGTACGTCAGTGGAAAAAGCGTGTAGGGGCGATTGCTTCTTTAATTCAACACTACAAACCGGATTTATTGGGTACACAGGAGGGTAAATCTGATCAACTGGCAGATTTACAAGCACTCTTACCGGAATATAACATTATTGGGGGCGATCGCACTGGTACAGGAAGCGGTGAACATTGTGCAATTTTTTATAATCCCCAATCCTTTAAACTTCAAGAAACACAAGATTTTTACCTCAGTGATACTCCAGAAATTCCTGGTAGTATTACTTGGGGAACTCGTTTACCACGGATGGCCACTTGGGCTAATTTTGAAGTTAGTCATCTTGGTTTTTCCTTGACTATATTAAATACCCATTTAGATCACGAAAATGCCAAATCTAGGGAGTTAAGTGCAGTCCTAATTAGTCAACGTTTGGCTGAGTTTCCACCGGAAAACTACTTACTGCTAACGGGAGATTTTAACGCCAATCCTCGTACTCCAGAACGGCAAATTTTCCTATCCCCTCTAAGAAATGGTAAAAAATTACAAGATCCTTTAGCTACTCTTCCTCTAGAAAAACAGAAAACTTTTCACGATTTTACGGGTAAAGCCTGGGATGCTATTGATACTATATATTGCGATAGCTGCGCTTTTCAGACAGAACAAGTTATTATTGACCGTGAACAGTGGGAAGGCGTGTGGCCTTCTGACCATTTTCCAGTGATTGTGAAATTAACAGTTTTCTAATTTGCATAATTCAAGCTGACTTCACGGTTACGGCTAACTGCAATCCTAAAGCATCAAGTACATTAGTCAAAGAATAAAATTCAATTTCTCCTTTTTCAGCAAGAATTTGGGCAAATTTATCGTAGGATTGCTGTACTGCTACGGAAAAATTATCAATTCCACCCTGAGCCTCAATCACATTTTTGAGTGCTTTATTTAACATAATAGGATCACCTTCTTCTATAACTACCTCAATATAAGCTGCGGCTTCTAGAGGATCTTGTAAGTATTTAATTAGTTTGGCGTGATAACTTGTACTTCTAGGCATTGTTTCGACTCCGATAATCTTCCCAATATTCTTTAGCTTTAAGAATATCTTGGACTTGAGTGCTTTTATCACCACCACATCAAACGCTGGGACTTATCAATCATCCATTTACTATTTTTATGATCCCATATTAACCATAAACGAAGAGACTCTGGATCAGATAATTTTTGAGTCTTTTTCATAAAATATTGTAATTTCACTTCAACTACAGCAGATTTATCATCTTTAGATACCAATCTAATTTGATTAACATTTACTCGGTCTACTTTTTTTTCCCACCAATCTAAATATTTACCATAACCACCTACTGATTTATTTTGAAATATAGGAGATAAATTACTCCAAGCAACTTTAAATTCATCATTATTAATAGCTGAATAATTATCTTGGATAAATTTTTCAGGTGAGTTTATGAGAGAGTTATTTACATATTCAAATTTCACTAATAACTTAGGATAAATAGAAATAAAAAAACTGCCAATTACAGTTAATCCTATAATGCTTAAAATTAAATTAATATTTACGCCTTTTTTAACTTTAGGTGAAACTTGTCCTGTATTGTTTTCTATTCTTATAGTAGTATTTTGTTGTGTTTCCTGTTTATCACTAATTGTAACAGTTGGTGTTTCAAGGGGTTGTGGTTTTGGTTCAGTACGAGGAGGTACAAAATTATGCTTCTCTTTGTTCCAAATAGGTAAAGGGTATAATATTATCTTGTCATTGTCTTGAATGTCAGCATCCTTCAAAGTCCCATAATTATCTAGTTCTTGTTTAGTTCTATTTAGAACAAGTACAGATGGCAATCCAAAGGGAAAACGTAATAATAGTTGTACTGCTTTGTGAAAGTCATCTAACTTTATATCTAATGAAATATTCTCAGTACGATTGTCAGTAACATCATGTTTTTGAAATGTGACTCTAATAATTTTTTCCATAAATATTTGCTATTTTTATAGAAAATGATTAGTAGCTGAATAGCTACCAATCATGAAAGAGAAAGGGCTGGTAATTTTGGCTCAATCAGCAATAGAAAATTTTACGGTTAATCCTTTTTTGGAACATCTATATCACTTGCAGGATTAATAACTGGGTTATTTTTACTAGTTAATTTGTTCATTTGTTCTGTGATTTCACTCAAACTCTTAGATGTTGATTTCTTCGGTTTTAATTTTTCAAATTTGTCTTTAGCATCGTCCACAGAAGGAGATAAAACATCTTTTTCTAAATCACTAATTTTTCGATTTAACTCTTCAATATCTTCTTCATCTCCTGAAATTAAAAGTCGAGAACGTTCATCATAAAGTTTAGAAAGTTCTAATGATTTAGCTTTTTGCTTTTCAGCATTGATTTGAATTTGCGTATCAATTTGCTGATTTCTTGCAATTAAATTTGCTTGTACACCTTTTAATTCCACAGTCTGTAATCCCTGATTAATTTTAGATCGATCTTCTTCTATGGCAGTACGAGATCGAGATAGATTACCTATACTGATTTTTAACCCAAATTGATTAGCAATACTACCTCTAGACAAGGGACGATTTATCCATTCATTGATGAAATTTTCTAATATTAATAAATTTTCAGTATCTCTATACTGAAGAATTTCATCATCGAATGTATTTAATTTTGCTTTGAGGCTGGTTGCGATAGACTGCTTGATATCGTTTATGCTTGGTAAACGAGATTGGAATATATACCAACTATCTTTTTCAACACCATCAATTTGAAAATCTCCTTGAAATTGAACCGGTGGCTCGTCACTTTTGAGAGAAGGTACTTCAAACTCAAATTTACCTATTTGTCTATATAATTCTTGATATTTTTCAGTAATTTCTGTATTCAGAGGTTTAGAAATGACAGTGCTGAGTTTTGCATAGAAATCTTTTTCCAATCCTTCTTTGATTTTATCTGTTAGTTCTTGTTCAACTGATTTTTCTATTGCTTTTCCAGTGATTTCATCCACCGCAGGAAAACCGAAACGCAGATAATATCGCTCTGGTTCAATACTATTTAAAACATCTCTTACAGCATGAGAAATAGTTCGTTTCATTAAACCTTCAATATCGCTATCTGGGTTAAGGTAATCTTTTATCTTCCTTGGTTCTTCAATCTTTCCGCTTACCAAAATATTTAATTTCACTTTGACGTTAGCATCTTTGGTAGCAAATATTTCTTCTTCAATCTCTAGATAAAAACTTTTGATTATTTCTAGTAGTTTTAAGTTTGGTCTAGAAACAATTTGCTTTATATTATAGCCAATAATCTTTACCTCTTTTTCCATATCTTGTTTAATTTGTAAAGCTATTGGCTCAAAATCCAGGAGAATATCAATATATTCTTTGTAAATTAGGGAAGGCTTAACAATTTTTTCTAACTTGCCCTTAACCCATGTTGTTAAATCATTTACTTCTGCTAACCTGTACTTGCCAACATCTTCTAAAAACATTTGTACTGTATTTCTTACTAATATTGGCTTTGGTTCTGGATATCCTTCATACTTACACTCCACATCATATTGAATTTCGACAATTTCATCTGGAAGTACAGGAATTGTATTACTATTGAGAGATAAAAAGCTGACTTTACGACCCTTTTGACTCAAAAGTGAGTTTCTATTCAAATAGTTAACTATGTCATTGCGAAGAGTATCTTTGAGGTGAAAGCAAAATTTATGAAGGGTAGTCTTTTCAAATAAATATTTTTTAATCTCCTGTTCAATCAAATTGACTAATAGTATTTCATGACCTAAATTAGCTAGTGCTTTGACTTTATTTTGTTCATCTACAACTAATTCAATTTTTAGTTGTAAGTTTAATTCATCATTACAATCACTAACGTGTACCGGAAATTCAATAATTCCTGTAGAAAAAGGTTTAATCTTTTCTTCATAAGCTAGAGCTAATCTCAATTCAAAATTTAAACCTATTTGATCTATAACTTGTTTTTCAACCCTATTTTGTAATTCTCTTAATTGATTAATAGAGTACGATTCTATAAAATCAGTAGCTTTTTTACGGCTAAATTCATCAAAAAATATTTGTATTTTTTCAGCAAGTTGTTCACCAGGATGATTATTGCCAAGCAGAGCCTTAGCTAATTTTTCTTCATTCCCAACACTACAACTAGCTCGAAAATTTACTGATATGGCAACCTCACGATCATTTATAAAATCTTTTATTTTGCAAATCAAACCTTTGGATTCAACAAAATTAGAAGTATCCTTATTGTTAGCAACAAAATAATATAAAAAATTGCCTCCAATTAAACGTTTCCAAACTGGAACAATATCTCCAGTTTGTTTATCAAGAACTATTATTTTTTCTGTTACGCCAGCGTTGACTTTAGTATTTCCATCAACTTTGCGAATCACTTTATCTAGGGAATTTACTGAATTCATTGTTATCTCCTTATGTTTTTAGTCAGTTGTTTATTTGCAGAAATTTGAAATCTTTTTTCAGTTGTTTAACTAAAGTCCGTTTTTGGATAAGTTGTTTCATCTGTTTTGAATTATTCGCTTGGCGATAATATTCTGAGGCTGTTAACAAATCATCTGTAATCTGAAACCAAGCCTGAATCAAATCTTTTTGTTGAGAAAGGTTCGTGACCAAAATTACTTGTTGCAGTATTTTATTCCCTAGTGAATAAGCTTCTGAATTTGGTTCTTTTTTCTCTAAACCATATAAAATGGTAAACCATTCTGCTATTAATCCAGCAATTATTTGTATAGGGTCAATATTTTTATCAACGAGATGTTTGAGCGCAAGTCCTCCCTGATCATCTGGATGAAATAACCAACTAATTAATATGCCTAACTTGTGATCAACTTCGCTATCCTGTAAATATGTCAATAATTGATATTTGGATGGCCAGTAACCATAGTATTTTTCATCAAATTTTTCTGTTGTTTCTAGACAATATTCAATAAGTAATTGTAAGGCATATTCATTTGCGTAGGAATAGTTATCTGAAGAACGATTTGAATCAGGTAGCCATGTTTTAATAGACTCTAGAAAATTATAAATTTGAGAACCACTCTGTTTTAACCAGTTGTAGATAAGTTTGTAGGCATCGGATCTTGTTTGTCTATTTCCTCTATCTAGTAATTGTTTCACCCAATAAAGTCTATTAAATTCTGGTACATCGTATAAATGTTTAATTATTGCTATAACAGCATCATAACGCTGTGCTAAAATTAATCGTTCAATAAATTTGTCGGTTGCTTCTTTTAATTGTGGGTGTTTTAGCATTTCATATATCAGAAATGATATGCGTGCAAAAACAATTTCTCTTCTTTGTTCTGCTTCAAGTTCTGCTAGTAAGTTTTGGATATTTTCTTCTATATCTATGGTTGCATCAATCTCCAAATTAGCTTCTTCTGTAAATTCTAAAATAATTGCTAACAGCCAATTATCTCTGTAAATTTGTGGATGAGAAATTGCCATTTGCACAGTCAATTCTATAACACTACTAGCAATTTTTGCTGAAGGAGAAAAAAGCAGAAGTTGAACTCGTTTAAATTGGTTTCCTACATATATAGGTTGTTTCTCTAAATAGTCTTTTAATTCCTGTCTCAAATAAGGTAAAGAAAAATCAATAACTTGTGAACTATCTTCTAAGCGTACTGCTGTCAAGTAGCATTTATTCAAAAAATTATTGTCAGGTTGGTTAAGACTGTCTTTCCAAATCTCAATAAGAGACTTTTGTACTTTGGTTTCAATGGTTTTAATTTCATTGGTATTTGTTAGTATTTGTGAAGAATCGGTGACAATTATTGGTGGTTGATCTTCTAATAGAAATGAAACAACTATCTCAAATTCATGAGGACTTAGTTGAGGAAAAAAAGTTGCTGTATATAGAACAGTATTTTTAATTGGTTCATCATTCTTGAATAATGACTTACCTTGTATTTCTTCAGGTGTACTATGAATATTTTCTAATTCTGATTTATCAGAATTATTTTTGGACTTTTTATGTATCTCAAGAAGCTCATTAAACTGTGGACTATTTTTTGTTGTTTGTTCTTTATCATTTCCTGAAGAAGTCTTACTATTTTGCTGAGAATATCTCGAATCGGTTGCTTCAGTTGTTTCTGAGTCTTGCTTGTTATTAATTTCTTGTTTGAGATCCTCTATTTCAGCTACTAATTTTTTAAGCTCAGTACCAATTTCATATTTTCGATCTTCATCTCTTTTTATATCTCTCTCAAGCTTGATTCTATTACTTGAATCTGATTCATGATTTAAATCATCTCTTAATCTTGCTATTTTTTCTGATAAAGTATCACGCTCTTTATAAAGACTTTCACAATCTTCATTAACCTGTTTTAGTTCTTTCTCTTTAAATAAAGACAATGATTGATAGTGTTGAATAGACATAATTATTCGCCTTTGAATTATCCATGTATAATTAAGTTATATGTCAAGTAATTCTATTTTTTCTTCCATTTGTCTTAGTTCTTGGTCAAGTTTATCTAGTTTATTTTGATCTTGGTTAATAATTCTTTCAAGCTTTATTTTATGTGCAGAGTCTGATTCAGAATTTAGATCGCTCTTTAACCGCTCTAATTTGTTAGACAATTGATAACGTTCTTTCTCAAGATTTTCATAATCTTGTTTTAGACGCTCCAATTCCTTTTGTTGTTTAAACGAGGATATTTTAGGTAATGTGGCTATGAAAATTGCACTAGGTACATCCTTACTTCCCCCAGCGTAATAACAAAGGGCAAAGTTTTCATCTAAATTACTGATATTATTGACAAATGGATGTTGCTGACCTGAACGATATTTTGAAGAGTCTGATGTTTTTAGGGGTACTTGTTCAATCAAGTATGTGACTATATCAAGTATGCGTGCAAAACCATCTTGATTTCTTGTTGCCTTACCTGCTAAGGCTTCTAGTAGACAGTTTGTAAAGATACTGTAGGGATCACCTGTATAAGACTTCTCATCTTCACGAGAAGAAGCGATAACCACACGACCTCTACCAGTATCAAGAGCTTGTAATAAACTGGGCGGTACTGGTGATTTGATAAATTTATCTTCTAGGTCTTTGATTGCGGGCATACCTGCTGCATGACAGCAATCTAGTAGGACAACCAGTTTACGAGAGTTAATTGCTTGAATCTTCTGAGTGAACTCATCTCCAGAGATACCTTGATTGGACTGTCCACTGACATAATCGTGCGTTAGCAAGAAATACTCAGATTTTCCATTTAGCTGTTTGATTTGGCCACCATGACCGGAGAAGTAAACAATTACCGTAGCATTAGGGTTTCGGTTAACGTTTTCAATTAATCGATCAAAGGCTACAATAATTTCTGCCCGATTTGCTTCAGCTTCTATCAATATTTCAACTTGATGCTTTGGATATGCGGCACAACCTGGATCAACCAGCACATCATGTAAAGCTGTTGCATCCTTAACTGTAACTGGTAAGTCAAACCCGACACCAATGATGAGAGCGTAACCGTTTGAAAAATTTATACTATTCATATAAAAATTAGAGTCTCAGGACTAGCTTTTTCAAGCTAAATCACGAATGTACTGGATTACCAGAATATGGTTTTTAGTATAATATAGTTTCAATCAATCAAAATATTATTTTATGTATTTTTAAATATTTCGTAACAAAAAGAGCATAATTGTGGACAATAGATAGACGAACGGCTGATACTGAAAGAGACTCAGGTATTTTAAGATAAATTTTCGGGAAACCGTAAAAAAATCAATCAATAACCATTATTTTCTCCTAACCTCTGCTTCACCAACTCTACCGCCAAATTAATCGCTGCTTTCATACTTGTCGCGTCAGCAATCCCTTTTCCCGCAATATCAAACGCCGTTCCATGATCTGGTGAAGTCCGCACAAATGGTAAACCAATGGTAGTATTTACAGCCCGATCAAAAGCCATCAACTTCACGGGAATTAAACCTTGGTCGTGATAAAGTGCCAAGTAAGCATCAGCGGGATTTTTAACTTGAGAATTACCATACCAAGCAATACCCGGTTTCACCCACATTGTATCTGGGGGAATGGGTCCTTCTAGCTGTAAATGCGGGCGTTTTTGGCGTTCTGATTCCAACCAGGGAATTAACCAATCTATTTCTTCTGTTCCCAGTTGTCCCATTTCTCCACTGTGGGGATTTAACCCAGCGATCGCAATTCTGCCATGTTTAATCCCAAAATCATTTTCTAAACACTCCACCAATAAATCTAATTTCTTTGTCAACAACTGCGGTGTTAAAGTCGCAGCTACTTGAGATAAAGGAATATGGGTGGTAGCCAGTAGAGCGCGGAGTATCCAACCGGTAAAAGGCGATCGCCCCACAAACAACATCCCAAACCGCTCAACACCAGCCTTTTCGGCTAAAAGTTCCGTTTGTCCCGGATAGTTGTAACCAGCGGCTTTCCAAGCAGATTTAGCGATAGGTCCGGTGACAATTCCATCAAACTCACCTGCCAAAGTTTGAGATATGGCATATTCCATATAAGCAAAACTCGCTGCCCCACTAGCTGCATTTCCCACACCTGTGATAATTTCACCAGCAATAGGGACATCAACTATAGACAAATCAACCGGATTAGCCAAAGCTAGAGAATTATCAATATTTTTACTGATATTTTCATAACTTTTTGTTAATAAAGTTCTATTCCCTACCACCATCACATCACAATTTTGAGTAACTTGAGGATCTGCCAAAGCCTTCAAAATCACCTCAGAACCAATACCCGCAGGATCTCCCAGGGTCAGCACCAACCGTGTCCGTTTATCTTCATTAGTCATTATATTGTAGGGGCGGGGAAACCCAGCCCATCTCCGTCTATTCCCAATTATCATCCCTAAATTGGTTTAGAATTATTTATAGAGGTCTAATACTAATAATTCTGACAATACCTTGTCCATTTTTTGTAGGTCGGGTTAAGCGACAGCGCAACCCGACGCATTTGTTGGGTTATGGCTTCGCCACACTTCGTGAACGTACCTCAACCCAACCTACAAATCAAGACTTTTTTCGATTTGGACAAGGTATTGTTCTGATAGACCTAGTTTAACTGAATCCTGAAAGTTGAAAATGAGATTTGAGTCTTCAAATCAAATTCAGCAGTCTGAAAAACAGGAAACATAAATCAACAATCCACAAAGGAGCATTACAGCAAATGGGCGGCGAAATGTTAAATGCAGCGATGCTATCTTTCGGTCTAATCTTCGTAGGTTGGGCAATTGGCGCTTTGTTACTCAAAATTCAAGGCGCAGAAGAGTAGAGGGGAAGTAGGGGGAGTAGGGGAAGTAGGGGAAGTAGGGGGAGTAGGGGAAGTAGGGGGAGTAGGGGAGAAAGTTCTTCCTTCTTCCTTCTT